>VAZT01000687.1 GCA_005884825.1 Alphaproteobacteria bacterium | reverse complement strand
GATATCCTAAACGATCGCATTAATTTAATCCGTCAAATATATTTCTTGCGATCATTTCCGAAACCCTCGTCCGACTGGAAGCATAACGACGAGTTAATCGTGGGGATAGGCGGTATCAGTCGAGGATCAAGCCCAAACTCGGCCGCAGTAGGGACAAGGGGCTCCGCCTCCCGAAGTATCGAATTCGACAGCGTGTTCGGGACAACCCTCAGTCACGTAATTCGTTCCCGGCGCTCGACCCGGAAACTGCTGGCCGATCAGCGATAGGGGCTGACGCGGTTCCGCCATTCCGGCTCCTGACGGCGATTTTTGTTCTAAAGCGGGCGTCCTTGTGAGCGATCAGCTCCCCTGTCGTCCGGCCTTGGCAACCGCCGTAGCGGCAACCCCGATTGTCGCATTCTTGGTGGTCCTGGGGGCAGATCATCGAAGTCTCCGTTAGCGCGCACCTTCTCCTTAGAGACCATCGCGCTGGACGGTAAGCCTCGGAATCTACTCAGTGCTCTTACCGGCCGGTATCACCTTATCATCGGACTTGCCGTCACTCTGAACCCGGCTGATCCCGTATTTTGTGGTCTGAGGTGGATCCAGCGGCCGAGGCACCTGTCTCGACCCCGTAGCGCTTACTCAAAAAGGTCTCTCCGAGGCCGGGCAGTGCCGCCTGAGTACCGGTTATGGTGGCGGCGTCGTGTTGTCCGAACATCGACTGAATGCCCTCGAAGACCAGCGCCCCGCCGACGATGCCGGTCGCGGTCATCGCTGCGGAGCGCAGAAACCCGCCGCCCCCCGTCAATCCGGCGCCAGGAGCGAGAGGTGGCGCGTCGGCGGGCTTGGGAACAGAACTCGGTTGCTGCATCGCCGCGACCGGAGGGGGGCCGGTCGCCAGGCCACCTGGCGGCACATTGTTTTGCCGGACGTCACGAGAAGGTTCACTGCGGTCGAACACTGCGCCGAGGACGCTCGGACCGCCGAGGAAGCTTGGAGCGGCAGATGAATTGAGCTTTGTCTCGGTTAGCTGCGTCTCCAAATCAGTGATCCTCCGCTGCGCATTGTGCAGGCTCAGATCCTGGATCAGCACGGTTTGCACCAGATAATAGGGCGCACCGTGCCGCTCGGCGGTCGCCTGGCGGATCAGAGCCTCGGCCTCTGGGTCCCTTTGCCCCTCGGTCTTGTTCAGGCGATCGAGAAGGATCGTAGTCAGGTCTTTTTCCTGGGGTGTCATGAAAATGCCTTTCGACTAGGGACACCGGCGTGCCCGAGCGGAAGCTTGATGTTCGTCGCCGTCACCTTTCTGGCGACTGCAACCGAGATGGTCCAGGGGGATCGGCGGAATTTGCTTTATAGCGTCCCCGCGCCCGGCACGAGCCATGGATGATGCGGTCGCTCGAGTGATGTCAACACCGGGCTGTCTTGATCAGGACTTGCGGAGACCAACCGGCTTCCGCTCGCGCGAAGATCATTCTTCATCTCTGGCTGATGAGCGTCGGCCCATTTCCTGAAGCCGTTGGCGCAGCTATCTTTCAGGGAAATATACATCGGACAGTCCTTTTC
>VAZT01000686.1 GCA_005884825.1 Alphaproteobacteria bacterium | reverse complement strand
GGGTCAGGATCGTGTCGGAGACTGCGCGGGTGGCGAGATCATGCCGAATAACCTGCATTCTGGCATTTAGCCCGTGCCGCGCGAGATGAGCGACGAGATCTTGGGCGCGTTCGACATCGGCGAGTTCGTCGTCCGGATCAACCAAGAGGACAGTCACGGCGCTCGACGCGCTCATAAACGGGAGGGCATCCTGCACTGCCCGGCCTGCTTCGCGGCTGCCGTTCCAGGCGACCAACACATTTTCGCCCAGCCGGTCTGGCCGACGGCCGGCATAGGGCACGACTAACACCGGCCGGCTGCAGGAAAGGATGACATCCTCCGGATGGTACAATCCGGTGTCGTGATCCGGAATACGCTGGCCGAGGATCACGAGATCCGTACAATGCGCCCATCTGGTCACAAACGGCTCCGTCAGCCCGATCGCCATATGCCACTTGCCGAGAAGCGACTCGTTCAGCAGCGTCTTTTCGAACCTTTCGCCGACCGTGACCGCATCTTCGGGAACCACGCCGATCAGATAGGCCTCAAAGCGGTGAGCCAGGCGGAAAGCGATATCGAGACGTTCGGCGGAGGTTGCTGTGGGATCGGCATAGACCAGGATATCGCTGATGGCCATCGTACTAGCTCCGAGTTGGATGGGGATCGCTCAGGCCGGTCGCCGGCGGCTTATCTGGCAACCCCGACGAAAGCCGGACGGATCAGCCGTTCGTGGTAGGCGTAGCCGGGCAGAACCATCTGCGCGATGGTGCCGGGCTCGCACTCGCTGCCGTCTACTTCGAACATTGCCTGGTGCTGATTTGGGTCGAACGGCTCACCGGGTGCGGGCTCGATGCGTCTGATGCCGTGCTTCGCGAACGTGTCCTGCAGGGCTCGTTCGCTGGCGGCGACCCCGGCGAGCAGGTTCCGCAGCGCCTCGTTCTGATCCGGCAGACCGGGTGGCACGCTTTGCAGTGCACGAGACAAATTGTCCGCCGTCTGCAGGAGATCCTTGATCAATTGCGTAGCCGCGAACCGCACTGCGTCGTCCCGCTCGCGCTCGAGGCGGCGTCGGAAATTCTGTTGTTCGGCCAACACGCGCAGCAGCCGTTCCTTGAGCGCTGACGGATCCTCCTCGGAAGGACCGGCAGGCTCCTCCCCAGCCTCTCTTCGCGGGGCGCGTTCGCTAGTGACGCGTGTCGATGAAGAGTCGGCCGAAGCTTGCTCTGCGGCGTCACTCGGCTCAGCCGCCGCGGCCTCCTCGCCTGTGTGTGGCTTTTCCGCCGTGCCCACGCCCGGGTCATCGGCTCTGTTTTCTGATGGCGTCATGGGTCACGCAAGCCTCAAATACCGCGCGGCACTGCACCAGAGGGCGCCACGGCGTCATGTCGCCGGCCGCGCAGTCGGAAGGCGAGCACCAACATGGCGACACCGAAGACCAGCGCGTAGGCAGCTATCCACCAAGTCAGCACCACGGCCCCGATCAATGGCCAGATGATCAAAAGGACGCCCCAGATCAGAGAGACCGCCCCGGCGAGCGTCATCAGCCATCGGCCATGCGGGATGTTGAGTCGGAAGCTCGCGCCAAACAGCAGGGCCCCGGTGACAATCGCCCATGCACCCATCAGCAAGACAAACGCCACAATCGTTATCACCGGCCAGATAACAGCCACGCCGCCCGCGATAAGGTCGAGAATGCCTTCGAAGATCAGCCATCCCCAACGCTCATGCCGTTGTGCAGCTCTGACTCCAGCGATGATCGTCAGGACACCGTCCACCAGCATGTAAGCAGCAAACAGCAGGACAAATGCGAGCAGTGCAGCGCCGGGCATGAACAGCGCAATGATGCCGAAAATGATTGCAACAACACCGCGCAAGGCGATTACCCACCAATTTTGCGCCAAGAGGTTGCTCATCGCGTCATCGCCGGGTGACCAGCCGGTCGTGCTGCCTGCTCGATGGTTCATCGTCATTGTAATGTCTCCATAAACCAGGCGTTGCGATTCTCTCAGGAGGCGCGGCGCTTGGCGTCGTCGACGTCTTCGAATTCGGCGTCGACGACGCGCTCGTCCGCGGGCCCGCTGGCTCCGCCGGAGCCCGTGTCCGTTTGGGCCGATCGCTGTACTGCCTCGCCAATCCGCATCGCCGCTCTGGAAAGCGCTTCGATACCTTGTCTGATACGCCCGATATCATCGCCGGCCATTGCCGTCCGCAACGTGGCGATTGCCTCTTCGATGGCGCGCCGGTCGGCGTCGTCGAGCCGACTGCCGTGGTCCTTCAAATCTTTTTCGGTCCCGTAGATCAGTGCGTCGGCCCGGTTGCGCGCTTCGATCAGCTCGCGCCGCTGCTTGTCCTCGGTGGCATGCTGCTCGGCTTCGCGGACCATGCGCTGAATATCCGCCTCGGAGAGGCCCCCCGAGGCCTGAATGCGGATCTGCTGCTCCTTGCCGGTAGCCTTGTCCTTG
>VAZT01000685.1 GCA_005884825.1 Alphaproteobacteria bacterium | reverse complement strand
TCGGCGAAACATCCGGCGACGCGGGCGCTGCCGTCGAACTGGCCGCAACACTGCTTATGGTTGGCGCGACGTTCTTTGTCACCGACGCCGTGCAAACCATCGTTGTCGGATCGCTTCGTGGCATGAACGACACACGGATACCGCTGTTGTTCGCCGCGATCGGCTATTGGATGATCGGATTTCCCTGCGCCTACGCCCTCGCATTCTCGGCGCGGTTCGGTGCCGTCGGGGTCTGGATCGGATTGTCCTGCGGCACCGCGGTCTACGCAGTCCTTCTGATCTTGCGGTTTCGGCTGCTGGTAGGCAGGCTGGAGCATGGTGAAAGTCCGCGAAGTCCCGCCCACGGTTGATTCCGGCCAGCTTTTGGCCGGCGCCCAGTTCGTCGATGCCTTCAGCCTTGAGATTGGGCCTACCTCGCAATCATCCTGCCGTTTCATCGCCTGATCGTACCCGCCATGCTGCGGCAAGTCGCGGCAGTGCGTACTCCTATTCGACGTTAGCCGCGGTCTATTCCGCTGCGCCGGTCGCTGCTGGTGGCGTCTCCGTCCATTCAGCGACGCAACGCTCGAGGTCCTTCAAATTCTGCCGCATCTGCTCCAGCGAAAACCCAAGGGCGAAAAATCGCTCCGCGACATCGCCGGGCCGGCCGCGGATCAGACCCTCGCTGCGCAGCGCCGCGACTTCGGCCGCATAGAACTGCAGCGCCGTATCGATTGGCGAGGTCGGCGCACAAGTGGCGCGGGTTCGCAATGCCGCCGCCATCGAGCGCAGATAGGTCACGATCGCACCGCTGACTTTAGCCAGCGGTGCGGCCAGCCTACCTTGCAAATCGGACGGCAACGGCGCGGCGCTGGCCCGCCCGATCATCACGAGGTCGTGGCGCAGCCGCAATATCGTCCGCAGCAACGGACCGGTATCCGGCCCTGACGACATATGAGCCCCGCGCTCGCGCTCCGCTTCCGTGCCAAGCGCATTCAACTCGACCAGCGCCTTGCCGATGCCATCCTGAAGCCGATGCAAGGCATCGCTGTCGAGGTCGCGCGTCAGGCTCGTCAATAATTCGCCGAATGCGGCTGCGATCAGGTCCAGCGTCCGCGCGGCGCTGATGCGGATCTGGTTGTGCGCCCGCGACGGCAGCACGAAGAAAGATACCAGGAGCCCGGTGAGCGCCCCTACGGTCACCTCCATGACGCGATCGATCGCGGATTCGAGCGGATCGACATGGCTAAACGTCGGGACGAGCAGTACGATCACCGCGGTCACCGTGGCTGCACTGAGGGTGGGATTGATGGCGGCGATCAAAGCCAACGGCGCTACCGCCAGCACCAGCAACGCCAGCAGCCCGGCTTCGCTGGAATGCGGAATCAATACCGCGATGGCGCCGCCATAAACCGCGCCGCCCACCGTCCCGAACATGTAGTCGCGAGTCGCCTTCAGCGACCGGCCCACGCTCATCTGGGTTACGATCAGGGAGGTCAATACCGCCCAGAGCGGCAGCCTCAGATGAAGTGCCGTCGCGACCGTGAAGGCGGCGGCGGCCGCCACGGTAACCCGCAACGCCAAGGCCAGTTGTGCCTTCCGGGACCGGATCAGCTTGGACAGCAGCTTTAGCCATGCGCTCATGCGCCCGTTCCGAAATGTTGCAGATCAAGACCCTTGCACAAGCCCCTTATAGACGACATCGGGCATGGCTGCTGCCCGCAATGCGCAGACAGCTTGAAACCGGGAATCAGCCCGCCTACCCTGCGCGACAACGATTTTGAGGAAACGCCATGGCCCATGAAACCGAAACGCTCGCCGGCTATGTCGCCGAACTGAAATTCGAGGACATCCCGAGGGAAGTGTTGGAGCGCGCCAAGGTCTTGACGCTCGATTTTCTCGGCAGCGCGATCCGCGCGCGGCGCGACGCGGAATCGACGCCATCGCTTCTGAAGATGCTCGAATCCCTGGCGCTGGACGGCAACGGCTACTCCACCGTATTCGGCGACAGCAAAACCTGGACGCCGGCGATCGCAGCCCTGCTCAACGGCGCGCTCGGCCATTCGCTTGATTTCGACGATACGCATGCCGATTCCTCGCTGCATCCGAGCGCGCCGGTGGTACCGGCAGCGTTCGCGGTCGGCGAAATGGCAGGCCGCTCCGGCCGCGACGTGCTGACTGCTATCGTCGCCGGTTATGAGGTGTGCTGCCGGCTCGGCAACGCGCTCGATCCCACCTCGCATTATGCCCGCGGCTTTCACCCGACCGCGACCGCGGGCACCTATGGCGCCGCGGCGGCGGCGGCAAAGTTGTTCGGACTGTCGAAAGGGCAGATCGTCGCGGCGTTTGGCGTCTCCGGCAGCCAGGCCGCGGGCTCGCTGCAGTTTTTGGTGAACGGAGCCTGGAACAAGCGCTATCAGGTTGGCGCCGCCGCCATGAACGGGGTGATCGCGGCGACGCTGGCGCGCAATGATTTTGTCG
>VAZT01000684.1 GCA_005884825.1 Alphaproteobacteria bacterium | reverse complement strand
CCAGTATCGGCGCGCGGCGCCGCGGGTTCTGGATCTCGACCGGACTGGCGGGAGGCGTCGTCGGCGCCGGTATCGTCGCTCTGTTCGCCGCCGAGATCGCCGCAGCTGCCGCCGGCATCGGCCAGGAGCTGCTGAACGCGGTGATCCTGCTCCTCGCGGTCGGCATGCTCGGCTGGCACAACATCTGGATGTCGCGTCACGGCCGCGAACTGGCCGCGACCGCCCGGGAAGTCGGCGACGCGGTGATCTCCGGCGCGCGGCCGCTCTATGTGCTGGCGGTGGTAGTGGGGCTTGCCGTGTTGCGCGAGGGCTCGGAGACGGTGCTGTTCCTTTACGGCATCGCCGCGGGCGGCAGTCTCAGCGCGGGCTCCCTGCTCACCGGTGGGATCATCGGGCTGGCCGGCGGCGTCGCGGTCGGGGCGGCGCTCTATCTCGGGCTGTTGCGGATCCCGACCCGGCGGCTGTTCACGGTCACCAGCTGGATGGTCTTGCTGCTCGCCGCCGGCATGGCGTCGCAAGCCGCCGGATATCTGGTCCAGGCCGATTTGCTGCCGCCGCTCGGCGACGCCGTTTGGGATACCTCGACCGTGCTGACCGAGGACAGCGTCCTCGGCAAAGCCCTGCATACGTTGATCGGCTATGTCTCACGTCCCGACGGCATCCAGATCCTGTTCTATCTCGCCACCCTCTCTGCCATATGGCTGTTGACGCGATTGGTCGGCAGCCCGGTGAAACCGCGGACGATGGCTGCTTCGTTGAGCCGAGGGGCAGCGACCCCGCTGTTCGTCATCTTGCTGCTCGGCGGGCTCGGGGCAAGTTCCGCCGCTCACGCCCAACTGAGGGTGCGCTATCCGATCGTCGACTATCGAGAAGTCGAGATCGAGCATTTCGGCGACATCACCTTCGACAAGCCGAAGAGCGGGCTGAGCAACAACCAGCGATACGCGCTTGAATATGGTTTTGGCCCGCTGCCGAACTGGTTTGTCGAGCTCGGACATGAATTGACGGCACCCAACGGGGAGAACATCACCTACGACGCGACCGAGATCGAGAGTTACCTCCAGCTGACACCAACAGGCAAATATTTTGGCGATCTTGCCATGTTCGCCGAGTATGAGCACCCGCTAGGCCGAAGCGACCCAAAAAACTTCACATTCGGGCCGCTTGCCCAGACCGAATTTGGTGAGATCGCCGGGTTCGGCGCCCTGCACACGCTGAACCTGCTGTTCACGAGGACCGTAGGCAATAACCGAACCGACGCAACGCAGCTCTTCACCGCCTGGCAATCACGTCTGCTGATCAATCCACTAATCCAGCCCGGCTTCGAGTACTATGGCCAGGTCAACGAGATCATCAACCCGGGTAAGCTTGCCGACCAGCAGCACCGCATCGGTCCGGTCCTTGTCGGCCTCAACAATTTCGCACCCTACGGCAAGCTCAAATACGAGGCCGGCTACCTGTTCGGGCTGACCCAGGCGACCGCGCACGGGACGGTGCGCTGGCGCCTCGAATACGAGATCCCGTTCTGACCCCTACCCGGCCGCCTCAGCTGGAAGCGGCTCGGTGCCGGTCCAGGGATGCTCGGCGATGTCGAAGAGCACGCCTTCGGGACCGTATAGCTTGACCTCGAACCCGCCGGCGCGGTCGCCGGCCTGGTCCATGTAGTGCTTGCCGCCCAGCGCCTCGACCTTCTTCGAGAACTTCTCGACATCGTCGACGAGAATGCCGAAATGGTGCAGGCCGGTGTAGTCGAGACCCTTGCCAATCTGGTCGGTCTTGAACCGCAGTATCGCCAAGTCGATCGTCCCATCGCTCAGGTGATAGCCGTAAGCGAGCGGCCCGTCGGTCTTGCGGACCTCCGTGAAATCGAACGCCCTCTTGTAGAATTCGGCCATCGCATCGGGG
>VAZT01000683.1 GCA_005884825.1 Alphaproteobacteria bacterium | reverse complement strand
TAGTGCCCGTCCATAAACGCGTGTTTTTCAAGGCGATGAAAGGCCCTGGAGCGGGTTTGGTCGGATGGCGCAAGGTGACATTTCGCGCTGGGATAGCGGCATGATACAGCGGACTCGGTTAGCGTGCAGCGACAGGCGAGCCGGCGGGTTGAGCGGATCGCGGTTGCGATGCGGCTGGCGCCGGTAGGCGCTATGTCAGTTTGAGGCGGGCGAACAGCACCAGGTTGTGCGCCACTACCGCAGACCAGACGTAGGCCCTGAAGTGGTCGAGGCCGCGCCACGTGCAGCGTCCTCCGCCGTAGGCGCGCTTGAAGCAGGAGATGCCTGCCTCGATGCCGGCGCGGAAGTTGCGCAGCTTGCGATAGACCCAAGCGCTCTTGGTCATCTCGGCGACCGGCAAACCGCGCTTCTTATGGAAGGCGACATCCTTGACGCCGCGTGCTTTGGCCTCGGTGAGATTGGCGCGGCTGGCATAGCCGCCATCAGCGGCCATCTGCCGGGGCGGCCCGCCGCAATGGGCAATGTGACGGTCGAGCATGGGCAGGAAGCGCTCGGCATCAGCAGGGTTACCGGTTTCGATGACGATATCGAGGATCAAGCCGCTCTTGCCGGTGATCAGGTTGAGCTTGTGGCCGTACTGCACGTCGCGGGCGCCTTTGACGATGATGTCGGTATGCGGCTCAAACAGGCTGACCAGCTTGTCGCTGGCCGGCACGGCTTGGCCGTGCAGTACCCGACGCTCGCTCTGGGCCAGCACGCGGGCGATCAGCGGCAGATAATGGTCCACTTGCGCACGCCAGCGCTCGGCCGCGATGCCGGCAAGCCCGGTCAACCGCCTGGCGGCTCGCAGCAGCGCCGCCCGGGTGGCATGAGTTGCCGCGATCAGTTTGCGGTAGAGCCGGCGCCGGTTGTCGTTGCCGCGGCTGTACGCGATCTCGCTGGCGCAGCGCTTGGCCATGCGCCGGCGGTCATGCCAGCGCATCGTCGGCGCTCCCGGCAGTGCCGCCGCCTGGCGCAGCAACCGCCGCATCAGGCGCACCGCATCCCATAACAGAGCGCTGTCGCTCGGCTCGTGCACGAGAGCCGCGGTGACGGTACTGTCGATCCGCACCATCGCGCCCTGCTCCAGCTTGTCCTGCTGGGCAGAGGCGATCAACGCCCGATTGACCACCTCCCAGGTCTCGGGGCGGATCGCGCTGATGGTCCGCTGCAGCACCGATTTCTTCGGCGACCACGCCAGCGGCAACCGGGCAAAGGCCCGAAAGGAGGCTGAATCTTCCAGGTGAAAGGCCAATTCCTCATAACTGAGCTGCCGCTGCTGTTTGAGCAGCGCACAGCGCAGAACCGTTTCCGCCGGCAGCCCGCGCCGCCCGGTCTGTCGCAACCCCTCGCGGTGCAAATCGCTCGCGACCACGCTGATCAGCGGGCGCTGCCCATCCAGCCAACCCGAAATTGCCCTCAGCTCGCAACCGATCTGGTGTCCGGCAAAGACCTCGAATATCGTCGCCTGGACGGTGCGTTCCTGACGCATTGTCGGCTCCGGCGGTGCGGGTTGGCTTTGGGTTCAGTGGCTTGAACCCCAGCTTATCCGAAGCCGCCGGGCCTCGCTCGCCAAAACCGCAATTCTTTAAGCGATTCTAGTAGCTTAGAGTTTATGGATGGGCACTAGCTAAGCTAACCAGCGCGGTGTCAGGCACGCGCAACTGCATGCCATTC
>VAZT01000682.1 GCA_005884825.1 Alphaproteobacteria bacterium | reverse complement strand
CGCCACCACTCGAAGGACCCGAAATCACGGGCGAGGGCGTCGGCGAGCGCCGGGCCGGGGCGGCTCTCTTCGGGACCGAGCCCGGCAAAATAGACTTCATGCAAGATCATCGAATTGGTCGCGATCAGTTCCTCGCGCTTCAGCCCGTTTATCAGGTATCCGGGCGCCTTGGCGTAATCGAGCCCGGCCAGCTGCTCGGTGATTTGATTGAGCCGTTTCACCGCGCCGGTGTAGTTGTTGGCGTAGTGGCTGGTGAGAATCTTTTCCGACAAACCTTTGATCTTCGTCGGGTCGAACGGCATCGGCTTGACGTCGAAGGTCATCGGCTTTGGCCCTGCCGGGGCCGGGGTTTGCGCCGCGGCGGGCGCAGCTGCGGCAGCCACGGCAAGCGCGACACCCGCCTGAACAAAAGCCCTTCTTTCAAGTTCGATCGTCATCGGATCTCTCCTGTTTCACTGCGCGGATAGGACGGAGGCCTCCTCCGGGGGGCGCACCTTCTGAAACTTGATCAGCAGCAGAATATCGTAGACGCCCTTGATAACGCCGCCGATCACGAGTGGCCAGCCGAAGCTCGAAAGCGTCAGCAGGTAGCCGGAAATCATCGAGCCCGCCGCCCAGGCGAAGGTTTTCGGTACCGCGGTGATGCTGGCCGCGGCCGGCCGCTCGGGCGGGGTTACCACGGCCATCACATAAGAGGTCCGCGTCGGGACATCCATTTGCGACAGCGCGCTGCGCGCGAGCAACAAGCCGATCGCGGTCCCAAGATCGGGCGCGAAGGGGATCAGGATCAAAAGAATATTCGACGGCAGATGCGTGAACACCATCGTGTTGATGAGCCCGATCCGCGCGGCGATCGGCACCGCGATGAGGTAAGAGACCGCGGAACATATGCTGCTCCAGAACAGGATCGCCGCGGCGGTCGTAACCGAAACGTGGAACGCCTGATACAGCCACAACGCGAGCAGCGACTGCACCAAAAACCCGGTGCCGAACGAATCCATGCCAAAAAGGGCAGCCATGCCATAGACCAGCATCTTTGATTGCTGCAGCGGCGCCTTGGGCGCCTCGTCGGCGATCTCGACCTGCGGCGAGAGCGGCCGATAAACCGCGAGGGCAACCAAGCCCAACGCCGCATAAAGGCAAAACATCAGCTGCATGGCAGCTGTCCGGGTGCCGCCGGTCCACGTTGTCATGAAGTCGGGAAGCGCCGCCGCCAGCACGCCAAGCGCAGTCGCGGCGGAGCCGATCACGCTGTAGCGCGCAAACAATGCAGTTCTGCGGCGCGGATCGATCGTCTGCGTAAGCACCGTCTGTTCGAGGGGCACAAAAACGCTCGCATCGCCCGAGGTCGGGTTCATTGTGCCGACAAACGCGATGACGAGGAGCGGCCAGAAATCAGTGATCATTGCAAAGCCGGCGCCGGTCGCCGCCATAAGCACCGCCGCTACAATGAGGAGCAACCGCCGGGAATATCGGTTGGCGATCCACCCCACCCCGAGCGTGAGGATGGCCGTACCGATAAGCGTGCTGGTCACGATCGCACCAATCGCGAGCGCGCTGAACCCGAGCTCGACGAGGTA
>VAZT01000681.1 GCA_005884825.1 Alphaproteobacteria bacterium | reverse complement strand
TTTTTCCGCACGCATAACCGGCGGCTCCGCGACCGCGCGATGATCCGCAGCATCTTTACGCGCGACCATCCCGGGACGAGCGACCCGCGTGTCGCCGAGGCCCTGGCCGATGCCGAGCTCGTGCACGGCGAGGAGGTGCCGACCGGCACTTATCTCGACATGACCGCGAATTTGCCGGTTGTCGATCCCTTGCAGGTGCAGGCGCCGGTCATGCTCGTGCGCGGCGAGCATGATGGGATCGCCAGCGAAGAGGATCTGCTCGATTTCTTCGGGAAGCTACCCAATCCCGACCGGCAATTCGTCGTCTTGCCCGGCGCGGCGCACGCGCTGGTGTTCGGCCACAACCGGCACCAGCTGTGGCATGTCGTGCACGCCTTCCTATCGATGCCGCCGCGCCGCGACCTATAAGCCCGATTGGCAAGGCGGCCGGCAGCGCCGTTCCGGCCGCCGGCCTCTCGTCATCGGCACCGCGCGTCGAGGATCCTCGCGAGCCTCATGCTGACGGGGTGCCCCGGCAGGACGTCGAGCAAGCCGATATCGGTCTCGATCGTGAGGGGCTCGGTCGCGTTCCAGGCGCCGATCGCGTCGCGCTGGAACGCGGCGCAAGGACCCGCCAGCTGAGCCGCGGCGGGGGAAATCAGTCCCGCTGCGAGCAGAACGCCAAGTAGGGTGTGCTTTGCTTGCGACAGCATCGCTCGGGTAACGGCGGCCGGGGCGGCCGCGTTCCGGCGCGCGGTCAGCCCCGCAAATCGTCGGCCTTCTTGTTCAAGGATGCGATGAGCCCGTCGATGCCATTCGTGCGCAGGATCGTGGCGAATTCCGACCGCTTTGTCGCCAATTCGCTGATCGTGCCGGTCACGTAGACGTCGCGGATCTGATACCCGACCGCGTTGTCGTGCACCATGTAATTGATCGACACGGGCTCGCCATCGGATTTGACGATCCGAGATTGGACCATCGTGCCGCGCTTGATCTTCTGCTCGCCGGTGACGTCGAGCCGCTCGCCGGAATAGCCGTCAAAGCGGCTCGCGTACGTCGCCGCAATGTAGCGGCCATAGGCGTGCGCCGCCTGTTTCTTCTGTTCCGGCGTCAGAGCGTTCCAGCCCGGGCCGATCGACAATTTGGCCATGTAGGGCACATCGAACGTTCGGAAAATCACCGGCTCGAGCTTCTGGTAGCGGCCGCGCGCGCCGAGCTGCTGGGCATGCTGCATCGTGTCGAGCAGCACGCCGTAGAAACCCCGGATGACGTCCGACGGCCCCGCCGCGGCTGCCGGGGAGATCGGGGACAGCAATAACAAAGCCAGCACGATGCCGATGCCGGCCAACTGCCGAAATGCAGAACCTCGATAACGCCGCATGACCCGTTCCCCCTGTTCACCCCGCATTGCCGATCCGCATCACCGGCCCACGATGCCACGCATCACATACAGTCAGTCCGGGTTTCAGTCGAGCGCTCGGTCGTATGTATCGCATTAGCCCGAGAGCGGGGCGAAGGCGGGGGGCGGGATGCGACGCCGCGAAGCGGCTTCGTAGGCCGAGGCAATCTTCAGCACGACGTCCTCGCGGCCGGGCTCGGCGCGGAACACCAGCGAGAAGGGGAGGCCCGGCGGCGGGACCGCGGTCGGCGTGTCGGATGGCGCCGGGATGTAGCGAGTGCGATCGGGGCTCAGCTTGAACACCGGGTCGTAGGCGGTGGTCACGTAACCGGCCGGGATGAGGATTTCGGTCAGCCCGGCATTGGGGCCGTACATCGTCTCGGCGCGCAAATTGGACGGGCCGGCGAGCGCATCGTGCGCGCCGCCGATCTTGCCCGGCGGCAAGGGCGTGTGCAGCCGTACGAGCGCGTCGAGCCGGTTCTCCAGCATGACCAGCATGTCGAGCCGGCGCAGGAGCTCGCGCAACATGATGCGCTCGTCGACACCCTGGCGGCCGCCGAGCGGGTTGCGTGGATCGCTGATCTCCTCCCAATTCTTGAAGGCAGCGCGGCCGTCATCGCCCCAGAATTTGGAGCGCGCGTTCAATGCCGCGAAATCGGTCAGGCTTTCGGTGAAGCCGCGCGCCTTCCAGTCGGCGGCGCGGCGGCCGAGATAATGCGGGATGTGATAGCGGAAACTCGGCGCGAGTTGCTGCTCCTGGATCGTTGCGATGTCGAGACTGGCGGGCGGCGCGACGTGTCCCTCCGCTAATGCGACCATATAGTCGATCGGCAGCA
>VAZT01000680.1 GCA_005884825.1 Alphaproteobacteria bacterium | reverse complement strand
ATCGCGCAGGCCTATCAGGATTATCTGCCGGCAGAGATCCGCCAGAGCGTCCACAACGCGTCGGCTAATCTCCGTGAGCCGGTGGTCGCCGCCAACGATCTGCTGCAGGGCCGCCCCGCGCGCGCCCTGAATTCGGCCGAACGGTTCGGGATCAACACGACGGCCGGATATGCCGGCGTGGTCGACCGCGCCGGGCAGTGGAACGTGCCGGCGCATTCGGCCGATTTCGGTCAGACCCTGGCGGTGTGGGGCGTTCCCGAAGGGCCGTTCGTCGAGCTGCCGGCGCTCGGCCCCTCGAATCTGCGCGACGCCCTCGGCAGCGCGGTCGGGATCGCGCTCGACCCATTGTCGTGGACCGGCAATCCGGCGTTGAGCTATCTCGGCTATGCACGCACCGGCGCCGAATTCGTCGATTCGCGAAGCGAGCATCTGGCCGATCTCGACGAGTTGGAACGCAGCTCGCTCGACTTTTACGCCGCCTTGCGCAGCGTCTATCGGCAACACCGCCAATCCGAGATCGACAAGGCGCGGCACGATCCGGGTCCTGGCGGCTGAGCTAGCATGCCCGGCGCGATGATCGAGAATTTGCCGCCGGCGGTCCGGCAATCGCTGAATCGGCGTCGTCGAGGTCATCGAAGACACCCGGCGGTTGATATTCCGAGCCCTCGCCCCATTTGGCCTAAAACAAGAACACGAAGGGAGAGGGGCTGCCCGCCAGGCGACCTTTGGAGATGCAGCCTGCAGGGGCATTCCACCTGAATCCAGCCTGATATTTCAGGTCGGGCACAAGTAAAGGTTGTATCGCGGCCAGAATGCCGCCGCGGGGGTGAACCGGGCGTTCATCGTTTCCACCGATGATGGGGATGATGCCGGTGGAGTGGCGGCGCCCCACCGTTCTTGTTAAAACGGGCGTTCTTGTTAAAAGGCGCTGGTTAAGGCGACGGTGATCGGGACATGCCTCCCGACTGGAGACCAAGCGTGCGGGTCGCGACGGTCGAGCGTAAGACCAAGGAGACCAAGATCAAGGGCCGCGTCGCGCT
>VAZT01000520.1 GCA_005884825.1 Alphaproteobacteria bacterium | reverse complement strand
GCCTTGCCCCGTGCCGGCAGGGAAGCCGTACAATGCGGCCAGTTGGGTCGGCGTAAACGACGTGGAGGCCGCCGCGGCCGCGTGCCACTGCACATTGCCGGCGGCGGAGCGAGCGCGAAAATGCGGGCGCGCCTGAGGCCGATTGTCGAGCCCGAGCACGGCAGTAACCACCCCGTTCAGCGCGTCGGGCAAATGGATCGCTCCGGTCCTGCCGCGATATGAGCCGCCGGGATGTTCGAATTCCTGAAGGTCCACGCCGAAAGCGTCATTGAACTGGGCCACGGTGCCGGAGAGCACGACCGCCCGCCGGCCCTGGTGCTCCGCGACGACGGCGAGACCGTGCTGACTGGCGAATTGCTTGACGGCTTCGATATCGGTGGCCTCCGCCCCGAACTGCTGGTCATACTCCTCGTGGGTCAGGTGACGCTCGGATTTGTCGCCGGCTGCTATTTTGCGCACCTTTTCCTGCAGCTGTTCATGTTGGCGATGCCGCAGAACCAGAGTGACCTCCAGCCGTTCGCCCGGATCGGCCTTTCCGATCGATCGTGCTCCCGGCAATGGTTTCCTCTCGCTACCGACAAGCGGATTTTTTGGCATAGCTCCACACTCCTTATTTTGTTGACACGTGCCGCGCAGGATCTGCGAACGGCTCTGCAACGGCACGAAGCGGCAGCCGGACCGAAACTCGGATTTTCCTGTAACGTTGGTTTGCCAGGCCGGGATCACCCAAACGGCCTATGCAGATTAACTATGCCACAAATATTCGTTAAAATCAAGCGTGACCGCTATTGAGCTGTAGAGGAGACGTCAACTCTCCTGTTCAGGTAGCGCATAGTCTGACCGGCGTCGAGAGTGCCCCCGGGGGGAAGAGAGGGGGTCGCGATGCGCCGGGCCGAGCAGTCTGCCGCCGCAAAGGTTGGGGCGCTATTTGCCGGATTTTTCCGTCGTGCCAAACATCGGGTAGTCTGTGTCGTCGATGAAGGCCTGGTCGCCTTCGGTCGGCACAGATTCCGCGTAGTCAATCGCGCCCTGGATATTGTCGCCCCAGATCTCGCGCGGTAATTCGTAGAGCACCTCGACGCCGTAACCGTTGGGATCGACGATGTAGAGGCTGTGCGTCATGCCGTGGTTGACGCGGCGCTCGAACTTGACGCCCTTCGCGCGCAGCCAAGCCAATTGCTTCAGCCACGCCTCGCGGTTCGGCATCGTGATCGCAATGTGGTTGATTGCGACCGGCTGATCGAACATCGACCAGTCCGCCGGCGGCCTCGGCAGATTCGGGTTCTCACACAGCGCGATGTCATGGTGGTTCACGCGGCCATCGTGATCGCCGCTGTAGAAGCGCATCTTGCCGTTGCGGCGCTTCGAGTACGCAACCTGCTTGAAGCCGAGGGTCTCGGTCCAGAATCTGTGCGACTCCTCGATATCGCGCACATTGATAACGAGATGGTTGATACCGCGCGGAGTGACCGCCTCGTCGGGAGTGGCCGGTACGATCGAAGAGGTGCCATCCGCCATCATCTTGCTCCTTCGGCTCGGGACTTCTTGCGCTTGAGTATAAGCCAACCGGTGCAGCCTTGTCATCGCGACCGCTGCGCTCGACGCCTCGCCCCGCTCGGCGTCACCGACGCCCCAATACCCGCCGTCCCCGAGCGCATCGGCGCGCCATCCGGGAGCACGCCTCCTGAGCACGGGCCGGGACGCGACAGCTGTCGTCAGGCAAGGTCTCCGACGCGCACCCGGTAAGTGCGATCTACAATCACAATCTCAGCGTGTTCACCATCGCCAAGATCGCGATGGAAGACACCGACGCGGTCTCGCCAGCGCACCCGGTCCCCAGGGCGCCAGAGTCGGCTTATCCGGGGTTGCAAAGGTGCCGCGGGCCGAGTGCGCCGTTGACTTGCCTTGCGTGGCCGGCCGCCTGGCAATCGCTGTGTACCGGACATTTAATGCCTCACTAAAGCTAGCGCTCTGACCTTCACCAAAACCGGGACCGCCCCGAGCGGAAGCTAGCCGACACCTCTGCCAGACCGCCTGAGAGCGCTCACCTCTCTAGCGAGAAAGAGACCGAGTCGTAAACACGGATCAACGCGGAAGCGTTTCTTCCAATTCAACTAAGCGGTCCCGGTCCGGCGGGGAGAGAGGGATTCGAACTCTCCGAGGCGGAAACGTGCTTCGCTCTAGAGAATGGGCAGCTTGGCAGAAGCGACAAGAGGGCGATCTCGAAACGAGTTCTTACGCGGGAACCGAGGTTCGAAGCCCCTCCTCCTCCTTCAGCTAGTCAGGCTCGGCGGTGAACCGCTTGAAGGCGACTGGCGCCGTCAGCTCGATCAGGGTATTGCTCGGGATCTGCGATGCTGGTTTTCGGACAAACTGCCGAGTGACAATCTGAGGTGGCGGGGACTCGTAGACAAACATCGCTCGAGGGGCCGCGCGTAGACCATATCAACGGGCTCTTGGGCCCG
Source organism: Alphaproteobacteria bacterium (assembly GCA_005884825.1). Lineage (GTDB taxonomy): Bacteria > Pseudomonadota > Alphaproteobacteria > ATCC43930 > CGMCC-115725 > AP-15. The sequence continues at coordinate 213 of VAZT01000520.1, read as the reverse complement.
ATGGGTAACGGTCGACGAGATCGAGCGCATTCTGCGGAAAGCCGCCGATTTTGACCGAAGACCAGCAAGGCGAGTGATCCGTATTGAAGATGTTGAGCATCGGCGTCGCTATCGCTGCGACGATCGCCTTGGTCGCGGGCATCACGGCGGGAGATGTCGATGTCGTCGGCCTCGCGGCCGATCCGACGCTATTGAGCATGGGCGTCGTCGGCT
>VAZT01000519.1 GCA_005884825.1 Alphaproteobacteria bacterium | reverse complement strand
TGAAGAAGGCTGGAGCGACGGTCGTTATGCCTGCTTTTTCGACCTCGACACTTGGCGCGACTATGTGACTGCGGCCGGTTTCGTCGAGCTAGACCACTACTACCGCCCGCCCGGCTTGCCACGAGAGCGGCAACCCTGGCTCGCGTCGGTTTGGCGCAAGGCATAGCGCCCGAGGCCGCAACGTGCCGCCATTGCTCCTGCTGCAGGACATCGCCCTGACCTTCGGGGTCGCGCCGCTACTGTCCGGCGCGGGTCTGGCCGTCGCGACCCGCGACCGGATCTGCCTCGTAGGCCGCAACGGCTCGGGCAAATCGACCTTGCTGCGCATCGCCGCTGGACTGGTGCAGGCGGATGCCGGTGAACGCTTCGCTCAGCCTGGGACAACGATCCAATACCTGTCGCAGGAACCCGATCTGGCCGGCTTCACCACCACCCTAGCCTATGTGGAGGCCGGGTTTGACGCTGCAGCGGCGGAGGGCCGTCACCGGGCGCTGTATCTGTTGAAGGAACTCGGCCTGGAGGGCAACGAAGACCCCGCATCATTGTCCGGCGGTGAAGCACGGCGCGCGGCGTTGGCGCGCGCCCTGGCTCCGTCACCCGACATCCTGCTGCTCGACGAGCCGACCAATCACCTTGACCTGCCCGGCATCGAGTGGCTGGAGCGCGAACTGGCCGAGCTGCGCTCCGGTATCGTCTTGATCAGCCATGACCGACGGCTGCTCGAACGGTTCTCGCGCCGTACCGTATGGCTCGACCGCGGGATTACCCGGGTGCTCGAACAGGGTTTCGCGTCGTTCGAGGGCTGGCGCGACGCGATACTCGAGCAGGAGGAAAGCGAGCAGCACAAGCTCGGCCGCAAGATCGCGATGGAGGAGGATTGGCTCCGCTATGGCGTCACCGCCCGGCGCACCCGCAACCAGCGGCGGCTCGCCGAATTGCACGCGCTGCGCCGCAAGCGGCGGGAGTACCGCACTGCGACCGGGACGGCCCGACTCGATGCGGCGCAGGCCGATCTGTCTGGCCGACTGGTCGCCGCCGCGGAGGGCGTCTCGAAGGCATTCGGCGACCACATCGTCGCGCGAAAATTTTCGACCCGGGTCATGCGGGGCGATCGGGTCGGCATTGTCGGCCCGAACGGCGCCGGTAAGACCACGTTACTCAATCTGCTGACCGGCGCCCTCGCCCCGGATACGGGTGCGATCCGGCTCGGCACCAACCTGGCGCCGATCACGCTCGATCAGCGGCGGGAGAGCCTTGACCCCAAGTGGACTCTGGCGGAGGCGATGACCGGCGGCAGCGGCGATAGAGTGACGGTAGCCGGCGAAAGCCGCAATGTGATCGGCTACATGAAGGACTTCCTGTTCCGCCCCGAGCAAGCTCGCACCCCGGTCGGCGTATTGTCTGGCGGCGAGCGGGCCAGGCTCACCCTGGCTTGCGGCTTCGCCCGCCCGTCCAACCTGCTGGTGCTCGACGAGCCGACCAATGACCTCGATCTGGAAACCCTCGACCTGTTGCAGGAGAAACTGGCGGAATACGCCGGCACGGTATTGCTGGTCAGCCACGACCGCGACTTCATCGATCGCGTCGTGACGTCGATGGTTGCCAGCGAAGGGAACGGAAACTGGGTCGAGTACGCCGGCGGCTACACCGATATGCTGGCGCAGCGGCTAGCGGCACAGCCCGCTACGTCGCCGGCAAAGCCAGGCCGCGTCAAGCAGCCCCGCCCGGCGGCGCAGGGCGGCGGCTCACCGGCCGCCGCGCGACGCCGCATGAATTTCAATGACCAACGGGCGCTCGAGCTGCTCCCGGCCCGGATCGCGGCACTGGAGACACAGATTGCCGACCTGACTGCGATTTTGGGCGACCCGAATCTGTATGTGCGTGATCCGGAACGGTTTGGTGCGACAACAGAGGCGCTCGCGGTGGCCCGCGATGATTTGGCGGCAGCCGAGGAGCAGTGGCTGCGACTGGAGCTGTTGCGCGAGGAGATCGCAGCGGCCGAACCGCGGTATTGAGGTGGCGACCGCGTTCAGCCGATCCGACCGCTGACTCATTTACCGGTACGCTATCTCACACGAAACGTGTCTGGGCCCATCCGGTCTCGAACGGGACATTCATCAGCGGCTCCGACCGCTTGTGGCGGAACATCCAAGCGCCATCCATTCGTGCGTAAATTTCGTGGTCGATGCCGGCGCGCCACATTGCCTGATTACCGGCGGCCACCGTGCATGGCATGAACAGGTACCACCGCGCTCGCGCCTGATCGCCTTCCACCTGGATGTGGCCGTTCAGGCTGTAATGGATCGCGAAGGAGAAGATCCCGGACACCGCACCCGGGAAGAAGCCCCGGATCGGGACAAAGCTCACGGAATGGACCAGCGACAAAGCCACTTGACCCCTCATGTCACCTCATCGTCAATCGCCGGTTTGCAGTAGGCTCGCCTCTGCGGCTCCTGTTTTGATAAAAGACAAATCGTTGCGGGCTCTTGTTGGCCTTGGCAATAAGTATGAGGAGGTGCTGAAGCCGTGGATGCGGGGTGCTGAACGATGATGGGGACCGAGGGTTCGAATCCGGTTCCCTCCAGCGGCGAGTCAGGAGCGAACCGGACCCCCTCGCTGCGGGACGCCGGTCAATACACCAATTGGATCGGTACCGCCGGGATATCCGTCGCCT
>VAZT01000086.1 GCA_005884825.1 Alphaproteobacteria bacterium | reverse complement strand
GATCGCGAGCGCGTTCGTGGCCCGGTGGTGCGCGGCACAGAGGGTCGAGATTCTCGTTGGGGTGTATCAGGTGCGCGATGACGAGCCGACATCGTGGGTTGGAGCGAGCCTGCATAAGACGCCCTGAACGTCATCCGTGTTCGTCTTTTCCACGAACCTTGGCTCGAGACCTCGACGCGCTCGCGGCGACGGAAAGCGTGATAATTCCCTCGATGAAATCGACCAGGAATTGCGCTTGGACACGGACACGACCAGATGGCAGGGTCATCGAGGTCCGCCGCAATGCGGTGCCGAGTGGTGGCTTCGTCCTGATCTATAGCGACATCACCGAGCGCAAGCGCAGTGAGGCCGAGATCCACACCGCTCGGGACGCTGCCGAAGCCGCCTATCGCGATCTGAAAGCCGCCCAAGCCAATCTGATCCAGGCCGAGAAAATGGCCTCGCTCGGTCAGCTGACCGGCTTCGAAAGCCAGCGCAATCCGCGTGATCTTTTTACCGGCCCTGACCGCCTCATCGCGCCAGCGATGCAGCAGACCGAGCAGCCTTTCGGCACTCGGCTCCAGCTTCTTGCGCGGCTGACGCTCAATCTCGGGAAGCACACCGGCAACCAGCCAGCTCGATTGGCTCATCTCGACGACGGCAATGATTGTGCTATCTTGGTCCAAGGCGACGGGGGACCTGCTCAAGTCGTTCAGCTGGGGCATCAGGGCACTCCATCAGTTGGTTGCAGCGACGATGGTGCCATCTCCTTGTACCTCTGGCGGGCGCTTGGTTGGATTGTCGTAAGCTAGCCAGGATAAAACTGAAAAAGTAGGGGCCATCCCTACCCTCGGCCATTGCGACGCCTGAACGGCGATCGCCATTATGCTAGCGCGGCGGCAGCAGCGGGATCCCGTAGTTCGCGTAAATTGTCTCGACCGTGCCGTCTGCGCGAAGCCGATCGAGCGCCGCGTCGATCGCGGCGAGGAGCTGATCGTCGGGTTTTCGAATGCCCACCGCCGCGTTCCAGACGAGATCGCGCTCTGCCTCGTCAGGCGGCAGGATAGCGAATCCCTGAGACGGGTGGGTCAGATTATAGTAGCCGGCGGAAAGCGGCGTCACCGCGGCTGCATCGATCTCGCCCGCGGCGAGTGCCGCGAGCATGTCCTCTTCAAAACCAAAGGTCGACGTTCGCACGTGCTGTTGGTTCAGCAGCATGGCTGCGATGGAACCGACCTGCACGCCAACTTTGGTGTGGTCATTCAGGCCAGCGAAAGTGGTGATGGTACTACCGCGCGGTACGGCCAGTCCCACGCCGCTGCGATAATAGGCTTTGGAGATTCGCAGACCGGTATCGGCCTGCACCTTGGGATCGGCGATCGCGTCGAGAATGATATCGCAATCCGCCCGGAAGGCCTGAGAGGGGACAACTATCCACTCAGTCACAAGAGTGACACCGAGTTCCTTCGCAAGCGCTTTGCCGAGTTCGATCTGAAAACCCGGTGGGTTCCCTGCCTTGTTGGCATAGGGCAAGGAGTTGGGGTGAGCACAGAGATGGAGCGCGCCGGTGGCTCGGATCATGTCCAGCGACCGCGCCGGGGCCGCTTCAATTTGCCAGAGGAAGAGTGCGGCGGCTGTGCCGAGGACGCGCAGCGTGACGCTCATCCCTGGCCCTCAGGTTTGAGCTCGTGAATGTAATTGATGATCGCGTCGATGTCCGGATCACTGAACATTTGGCCGAAAGCGGGCATTGCGCCCTCCTTGCCGTTCTTGATGCGGTCACGGAGGAATTCGTCGGTTCGCTTCGTCTCCATCAGCTGCGGGCCCTTCCCGGCGGCACGACCGCCATCGCCGTGGCAGAAACCGCAATTGGAGGCGAACAGCACCTTGACATCGAGCCCGGACTGAGAGGGCGCGGTTGTCGCCGGTTGTGCCATCGCAGCCGGGACGCCGGCCAAAATGTTCAAGCCGGCACTGACCAGGATCAGAAAAGCCGGTTGCATCCGATCCGGAAAGGCCCGCAGCCTATTTCAGGCTATAGGCGACCAGCACGCCTTCGTCCCGCGGCATGCTCTTGTAGGGCTCGCCGAAGGTCGGAGCGTAGTCGTCGCTGGCCATACCGCCAAAGCCCGCCACGACAGCGACGTACTGCTTGCCGCCGGCAGCGTAGCTGATGATGCCGCCCTGATGGCCGAGGCCGTCGCCATGGTTCCACAGCTCGGCGCCGGTCGTCGCGTTATAGGCGTGCACGGTCCCGCGCGAATCGGGGACGAACACCAGATTGCCGGCCGTTGACATGATGCTGGCGAGCGGCGGCTCGGGAAAGCGCACCTCCCACTTCTTGGCGCCGGTGATCGGATCACGCGCATCGAGGTGGCCGTAGATCTCGCCGCCCGGTGGCGGCGTGATCTTGAACACCGCGCCGAGGTTCAACTGCGCCTGCGGTTCGGTGACCGGGGTCGTCTTGACCACCTCCAGATTCATGCACCATTCCTGGCCGAGCTTGTAGTACATGCCCGTCGCAGGATTGTAGGAGCCGGAGTTCCAGCTGACGCCACCCGAGATATGCGGGCACAGCGGCTCGGCGACCTTGCCCGCCTGAAAATCGCGCCGGCCGACCAGCTCACCGGTCTTAGGATCGATCGTCTTCACGAAATTGATGTTCTTCACGAGCGGCCACACGTTCTCGACCTTCGCATCCGCGCGATCGTAAACAAAAATGAAGCCGCTCTTGTTGGGGTGGACCACGTAATGCTTACCCTCGCGGTCCAGCATGATGAATTCACCGACGGCGCTGTCGAAATCCCAAGTATCGTGCGGCAGCTCCTGATGGTAGAATTTGAGCTGTCCGGTATCGATATCGAGCCCGATCACTGACGTCGTGTAGAGGTTGTCGCCGGGGCGTGCCCCACTCGCCTTGTAGTCCGGACCGGACCAATCGTACAGCGGCGCGGGATTGGCGGTCCCCCACCAGATTGTGTTGCTGGCGGTGTCAAAGGTGCCAGGCATCCAGCCGCCACCGCCGCCGGTGCGCCAGGATTCGTTCCCCCAGGTTTTCAGCGCGTCGTCCGTGCCGCCGACGGTCAGAAACTCCCATTTCTTCTGGCCGGTTGCGGCGTCGACACCGAAGATCGGGCCGCGATAGGGCCATTCGCCACCCTGAGCACCGATCACCACCAAACCTTTTGCATAAAGCGGGGCGCCGGTGAACCCGACGGTCAGTTTTTGAGAATTGATTAGCTTGGTATCCCACACCGGCTTGCCGGTCTTCATGTCGAGCGCGATTAACCGTCCGTCGACCGTACCGACAAACACCTTACCCTCGCCGATCGCCGCGCCGCGATTGTAGGGCGAGTGGGTCTGCCGGGCGACCAGCGCCTCGTCGAGTTCGGGAATATATGACCAGATCACTTTCCCGGTGGCACCGTCGAGAGCAAAGGTTCGGCTGTGGGAACCCGTGTAGTACAGCACGCCGTCGACGGCGAGCGGCATCGATTGGAGTCCGCGGGTGGAGCGCCCCGGCACGTGAATCCACGCAACCGTCAGATCACGCACGTTGCCTGTGTTGATCTGGTCGAGCGGGCTGTAGTGATAGGATTTGTAAGACCCATGATAGGTCAGCCAATCATTGGCGCTACCGGTATCGATCAGCGCCGTGTCGACCGGTTGCGCGAGCACCGTCGGCCCAATCGTCAGGCCAATTGCCAGGGAGAGCATCCCGGTGACACTCGCCGCCTTTTCGAACATCGTTTCCTCCCCCACTAAGAACCGGTCGTCTCCTGATGCGTAATCCGATCACGAGCGCCGCTTCGATGCAATACCATCTGCATGGTCTATCCGGGGTAACGTTTGGCTCGGGATGAGGTCGCGGGTAGGCCTGAAGCGATGGCCGAAATCTCATGCCGCCACCGCTTTCCGAAGACCTGATCCCAGAGCCGTGCATCCTGTTTCGCGGGCCGACAGCCGAGGACTCTACTATAACCTCGTTCTAGCCTACGGACGTGCGGGGTTCAGACCCAATATCGTCCAACAGGCGCCCGAGGTCACTGCGACCTTGAACTTCATCGCTGACGGGTAGGGTGTCCGGATTTGCCTGCCTCGATGACCACATGCAGCCGCAAGGCCGCCAAAGTAGCTATCCTCGGCGAGGCGCCCCCGGGACCCGTTGTGCCTGGCACGTCACCCTGACGAGCCATCCGCCGCGGCACTTCCGCAAACTACAGCGGGATCGGGCAGGGGTAGAACAGCTTCGCAGTCCTCCCGGCTTTCCGTAGCACTGTTCCCGGTAGGCACCGCTCCCGCGCGCCGCGCGATTTTCGGCGTGGAGCGGCCTACGGCCCGATCTGGCTTTCGGTAACCTTGCCGGCAGAGTCTATGGCAATCGTCATCGGTTTGTCACCTTTCATTGCCTTTGCGGTGGCGCCTTCAGGCGCTAAAACGATGTCTGTCACCTGAGTGTAGCCTAGACTTTCGAGCTTGGTTTTAATACCCTGGTCACTTAAGGTTCCAGTGACGGTAGTCGCTTCAGTACCGACTGTACTATGAGGGCTGGCCGCAGGGCTAGGAGTTGTGCTGGTCTGCGCAAAAGCGACGAGGGGTGCGCAGAGCAAAATGGCAGCGACGACCAAGAGATTTGGCATGAAAGCCCCACATCGGGAGTAGACGTCAGAGGTAACCCTGATCCAACGTGTTCGGTTCCCTTGGGGCGTAGACGGGGGTGCGCGGCCAGAGCAGCCGCACGGTTCGCCGCTGACTCCGCGCTGGAGGGAGATGGATTCGAACTTCCGGTTCCGCACGCGATAAGGCTTCGGTTCCGAGATTTCGCTTTGGCCCGCCTTCGCTGATGTCCGCCGACGGCAGCCGCAGACAATCGGGCGACGGTGGCATGCAGCCGAAGCGGCGATTATCGCGTTAGACCGCCCTTGCATGGAACGCGGAACCGGAAGTTCGAATTCACTTCCCTCCAGCGGTGAGTCACGTCGCTTCCCGATTCACTTACGCTACGGCCTGCCAGGTTGCTCGCCCCCCTTTGACGGATCGAACCAGGTCTCCCCGGCCCCAGAGGGCTTTTACTTCCAGGCTTCCGGCAGTTTGGTCACCCTCCCTGCCGCTGGGTATCACTACAACATGGACTGGACTCCTTGTGTTGACGGGACTTGCACCCGGTGGAATGGCAGCTAGCCTCGCTGCACCAGAACCGGACGTGCGGCATTCCCGCATCCGGCTCCCACCTTGGATGTTTGACGGCGAAGCGCTGGTTGGCCATGGGTGAAGGATGCGTGAGGCGCCGCGGGTGCAGCGGCGTTGGTGGAAAGTAAGTAATCGGCGGTCGGCGATTGGTGGGTTGAGCGGCTGAGCTGCCAATCGACCCTGATCGGGTCAGCACCGTTGATCTGGATCCGACTCCTCACGATCACCCGACCGGCATTACCTAATTGGAGGCCTCGATATACCGCTACTATGTGGATGGCTCGTTGGCGCCGCTGCGGCTGGCGCCGCTTTCGCCCGCTCGGAAGGCCGTACCGAGGAAATCCGGGCCGCGCATTCGCGGCTCTCATCCTGCCCGAATTCGATCGTAGGCAGGATTGCCAGCGGCGGCAGCAGCACCGCAAGTGCGGCGGCGGTTCCACCGCGCACCGCCAGCTCGCCAACTTCCGGGCGGATGCTTGGGTGTTTCAATAGGCCGCTGATGTCAATCGGCGTATGCAGCGAGCCGATGCTGAAATGCGCCGCCTTGGTGCTCAACTTGTAGTCCACCGTCTCGTTGCGCAGATTCACCCAGCCAGCGCCGTGCACGTTCGCCTCCTTGGTCACCAGCAGCAAAGTGCGCGTATTAAGCAGACCCTTCTGCAGCGCGAAATCCGCGATCATGCACTGGATTGGCGTGCGTCGCGGCATCCCCAGCGCGGACAAAAGCGCGTTCCCGAACTCCAGGCCGGACAGGTCGACCAGCAGCGCGCTCAGATCGCCCCCGGTCATCAGCAGCCGCAGTCCCCCATCGCCATTACCCAGCATCTGCGCCAAAGAATTGCCTGAGGTCACGATATCCGCGTGCCCGCCGATTGCACCGGCGCCGCCGAACATGTGTGTCGCCGCCATCAGCCGGGCCAGATCGACATGCTCGAAATCCACCCCGGCCTTGACGCGAATCACATCGCCGCTACCGTCGAGTGCCACGGTACCGGCTATCCGTCCGCGACCCACTCCGAAGCTGATTGGCTCCAGCGCGACCTTGCCGTCCACGATCGACAGGTTCACGACGAGGTTGTCGAGCGGCACTGACTGCCCGACGATGTGCTCGCCGCGATAACGCAGCTTCACGTCGACGGCGCGCAGCTTGGGAACGTCAATCGGTGTGTCCGGCAACAGCTTCGGTTTTGCCTCCGTCCGCGCCAATTCTCGCTTTTGCGCCACACTCTGGTTGGCGGTTGATTGCCGTCCCGGCGCGGTGCCGACGAAGCCGCCGAGATCAGCGAGATCGACCTTGGTCGAGGCGAGGTCCGCGGTGACAATCGGCCGCTCCCCGGGGTCCTCCTCGATCGTGCCATGGAGGTCGCTCGAACCGACGACGCCGCGGAAGCCGTGAAAGCGGAATTTGTGGTCGGCGTAATCGAGCTGCCCGGCGATCCGGTACGCCGGCGTCTCTGGGATCGGGATTCCGGTTAGGTGATAGAGGTCGCGCATGTCGGCGCCGGCTAGCTCCAGCTTGAGGTTGGCGCCGCCGAAGGTCAGCGGATCGGTCAGCGTGCCCGCCAGGCGTACATGCGTAGGACCATTGGCGAGCTTGAGGTCAACCGGATAGGGATGCCCGGCATCTTCCAACGAAAGCATCGCGCCACCGACAAACTGGCCGGTGATGGGTTGGCCGGCATAGGTGCCCTTGGCGTCGACCACGATCTGCGACTCCGGCATCGCCGTGCCTGGGGCCGCCGCCGGCGCCTCCCGCGTCGCGATCCTCAACGCGAAATCAGCCTTCAGAGTGGGAATTACGACATGCGCCTGACCATCGGAGATACGCAGATCGCCTATTTTCGTGCCGGGGCTGCCGGATGCGTCCCCGAGCGCTAGCATGTAGTTGTTTCTCCCGTCCGCGGTCTGCACTGCCTGCACCTCAGGCCGCTCCAACACGATCTCCGAGAGCACGATTTGGCGAGACCGGATATAGGCCATCACGTCGGCCTGCACGCTCAGGCGCGCAATCCGGGCGAAATCTCCCTCTGCCGGAAAGCCGGCCGGGTTGCCGATCCGGACGTCATCGGCAGCCACTGTCGTGAGCCGCCCGAGCTGCATGTGCAGATGTGCGATCATCACTTGCCGGCCGAGCGCGGATGAGGCGCGGCTCTGCAAGATCGGGATCAGCCAGTCCCAGTTCCAGAACGCGATCAGCACGGCGATCGCCGCGACGGGAATGCCGACGAACAGCAAAGGCTTCACGAACCGACGCGCAGCCATGCAACCCATCCTTGTAGAAACCCCCTTAACACAGCCTGGCGGAGCGCCAGCCTGAAACTCCGGCCGTCCGATTGACCAACAATTTGAGCGTTCGTGCAATCCCGTCTTGACACCAACTCATGCCGGTGCGGGCACCTGATCCGCGCTAGCCTGAGTAGCGCGCTCAACTCACGCATAACCCGGCGCGGGGTTGGGGGGAAAGGGGGAGGTCGATGCCCGGCGTAAATCAGGATGCAGACGAAGTTCTGAATAGCGTCCGTTGTTATATTCTATGATTGAGATGGGTTTATCAGTCAGCGGCATGGCTCCCGTGCGTTTCGGCATACGCCCGCGTGTATTCGGCACCAAGCAAAAAAATCTGCGCTGAGTAGTAGACCCACAAGAGGAGAACTAGCAGCGCGCCAGCTGCCCCGTAACTGGAAGCAACACCGCTGCTTCCGATGTAGAGTCCAATGAGGGACTTGCCGATCGTGAACAAGATCGCGGTGACCACAGAGCCGACCGCGACATCTCTCCAGGCGATTGGTTTATCGGGCAGAATCTTGTAAATTGCGGCAAACAGCGCGGAGATCAGCACCAGCGAAATCGTCGAATTCAAAATCGACA
>VAZT01000518.1 GCA_005884825.1 Alphaproteobacteria bacterium | reverse complement strand
CGCATCGGGAAGCCGCCCGGGCCGATGCTCGACGATTATGCCAGGCTGATCGCCGACGGCGGCGTCAGCGTGCTCGAGGACGCGGATGCGGCGATCGCCGCGATTATCGTGCTGTTGGCGAAGCCCGATCATCTCTTGCTCGACAACATCGCGGTGCGGCCGGACCGTCAGGGCCAAGGCCTCGGCCGGCAGCTCATCGCGTTCGCCGAAGCCGAAGCGCGCCGGCTCGGGTTCACGGAGCTGCGGCTCTATACGCATGAAACGATGACCGAAAACATCGCGCTCTATACGCGGCTCGGCTTTGCCGAAACCGGCCGGGGGCACGAGGCCGGCTACGACCGGGTCTTCATGACGAAACGGCTCGGAAAATCAGGGTCTAATTTTCCATAATATATATTATGCGACATTAGGGCCTAGCGATAGGCCAGGCACCAGCCCCGTCCCCGCACCCAGCAATCCTCCTCCGGGACCTCGTTATGGCGGTAAAGCCGAGTCACGTGCTCTGCTCCGCCCTTGATGAATGCGGCTGCGAGCGCCGCCTCCGACGCGGCGTCGCGCATGCCTTCGCAGGGAAATATGATGACGCCCGAGATGCGTTCGGCCGCAAATTCGCCGCCGCGCCGCGCGATGCGGAATACCGCGCCATTTCGGATATCGGCATTCGGAAAGCCGCCCGCGGTCAACGGGAGAATGAGCCGACCGCCTTCGGCGAGGCCATCGAGCCAGGCATCGGCCGGCCGGGTGGCGCCGGCGTTGACCAGAATGACGTCGGCCGGCTCGAACATGATCTTCGTGCCGTCGCCTTGAACGACACAAACGTTTCGCTGTGCCGCCAAATTCTTCCTGGCGCGCTCGGCAAGCAGAGCATCGAGCTCGATCGCCGTGACGCGGCCGCGGCGGCCGACCAGATGTGCTAGGATCGCCGTGTAATAACCCACCCCGGCACCGATATGCACGGCATGCTCGCCCGGGTTTGGCGATGCGCCGGTGATCAGGGCCGCGAGAAAGGACGGCACGCCGTTATTCAGCGCGCGTTCCGGCATGATGGCGACAGCGGCATCGTCATAAAGATAAACCGGGTCGCGGCTTGGCGTTCGGACATAGTCGGACCGGCTCGTCGCAGCACTCCAGCGAACGACCTGCCACGGACCTCGGCTGAGAAATGCTTCGCGAGGCACCGCCGCGAATGCCGCCTCGACACGACGATCGTCGACGCCGGCGGCCGCCATGACACGTTTTGCGTAGGCGCGCCGGATGATGTCGAGTCGGGTTTCGCGATCCACGGTCGGGCTCCCCACTACCACACGATCTCGTAGAGCGGCACAAAGCGGCCGGGAATGGCATCGGATGGCGCCATCCGGATGAAGCGCGCCCCGTTCCGCTCGTAAAACGCGGCGGCATTCGGATCGGCCATGATCGTCAACCGCGTTGCGCCGCGGCGCCGCGCTTCCGCAACCGCGTGCGTCAATAGCAGACGGCCGAAGCCGCGCCCGATCCAGCCCGGTTCGATGAACAGCTTGTCCAGATCGAGGCTGGCCGGCTCGCCGCCCGGCGCGAGCGACACAACGCCGGCGATGCTCTGATCGGCCGCCGCGGCAACCCACACATTGCCGGCCGCGATCTCCTTCGGCTTGACCCGCAAGGCCTGGCGCACCTGCGCCATGAAGGCGTCGTCGTAGCCCCAGACTTGCTTAGAGTGAAAGCAGAGCTCGGACAGCGCGGCGGCTTCCTCGACCCGGCCCGGCCGGACACGACACTCGATGGACGCATCGGCAGCACGCATTCCGATCACCGGTGGCGAGCTTCTCCTTTGCGAGATATAGCATGGCGGATCAACCGATCCGCGCATGTGAGGCCGATCATGGACTTGCCGCCGGGGCTGCGCCTCAGCTTCGAGAAGGATCCCTCGTGGCAAGACCGCGAGTTCGTCGACGAGGCGCTCGGCGGCTACAACGCCGCATTTCTCGCCGACAACCGGTATTCGTATTTCGGCATTTTCCTGCGCGACGAGCGCCCCGAAAGCCCGGGAGCGATCCGGGCCGGGCTCATCGGCCATTGCT
>VAZT01000085.1 GCA_005884825.1 Alphaproteobacteria bacterium | reverse complement strand
CGAATTTGAACCCGACCGCGGGCAAGAGACCGGCCTGCGTAAAACCGAGCGTCTCGTGCAGACGGATCGACGGCCACTGGTCGCTGCCGCCGATCACGGCAACCACCTGCCGATAGCCGAGTTCGCAACAGCGCTCGAGGAGGGTCGAGAGCAGGGCTCGGCCGATGCCGCGACCGACTTCAGCAACGTCGACGTAAATCGAATCTTCGAGGGTGAACCGATAGGCCGACCGTGCACGATATCGTGAAGCGTAGCAGTATCCGACCACCCGTCCCGATCGCTCGGCGACCACGTAGGGCAGCTTCAGCGCAAGAATAGCCCGGCGGCGCCGCGCAACCTCGTCCTCATCGGGCGGTATGTCCTCGAAAGAGGCAACGCCGTGAAGGACGTGATGCCGGTAGATGGCTGCGATTTCAGTTATGTCCTCGTCGCGCGATGAGCGGATCGCGACATTCATGGGCGATCATCCATAGCGTCAGGCCTGGATGACGCGCACCGGGTGGCCATCCAGAAAGGCGGTGATGTTCTCGACGATCTGCGGGTAGGAGCTGCGATAGTTCTCCTCGGTCACATAGCCGATATGCGGCGTCAACAATACATTGGGCGTGCGCCGCAGCGGGTGATCGGCCGGCAGCGGCTCGCGGTCATAGACATCGAAAGCGGCGTAGCCGAGCCTGCCCGCTTCGAGCGCTTCGATGACCGCATAGACGTCGACGATTGGCCCGCGCGACGTATTGACGAGGATCGCCGTCTTTTTCATCAGCGCGATATCGTTGCGCCCGACCAGTCCGCGGCTGCGCGGGCTGAGCACCATGTGCACCGACAGCACATCCGATTGCCGCAACAGCGCTTCCTTGTCGACGCGCTCTACTCCCACGGCGGCGGCGCGTTCGGCGGCCAGGTTCGGGCTCCACGCGATGACCTTCATATCGAAGGCGAGACCGACCCGTGCCACGGCGCTGCCGAGCCTGCCGAGCCCTAGGACACCGAGTGTTTTGCCTTCGAGGCGGTTGCCGATCCGGGTCTGCCAGAGGCCCTCGCGCATCGCCCGGTGGTCCTCGGCGATCCGGCGCGCGGCGCCGATAATCAAACCCCAGGTGAGTTCGGCGGTGTCCAAACCGCCGCCCTCGGTTCCGCACACGACGACGCCGCGGTCGCGCAACGCCGCGAGATCGAACGACGCGTTGCGCATTCCCGTCGTGTTCAGAAGCTTGAGATTGGGCAACCGCTCGACCAGGCTGCGGGGGAACGGCGTGCGTTCGCGCATTGCCGCAATGATCTCGGAGCCGGCAAGCGCGCGCGCCGCCGCGTCCTCGTCGGCAAACGGCTTGCGCTCGACGACGATCTCGACGCGGCCCTCGAGCGGCGACCATTCCGCCATTTCGAGGGCGACGCCCTGGTAATCGTCCAGAATGCTGAGCCGCATCTCAAGCCATAGCCTTCTGCAAGTTGGCGTCGAGCTTGTCGAGGAACTGATTGGTGGTCAGCCACGGATGGTCGAGGCGGATCAGGACCGCGAGGTCCCGCGTCATTTCCCCGCCTTCAACGGTGTCGATGCAGACCTTTTCGAGGGTTTCCGCGAAACGGACGACATCGGGGGTGTTGTCGAACGTGCCGCGATACCGCAAGCCGCGCGTCCAGGCAAAGATCGACGCGATCGGATTGGTCGAGGTCTCCTTCCCCTGCTGATGCTGGCGATAGTGCCGGGTGACCGTGCCATGCGCCGCCTCGGTCTCGACCGTCTTGCCGTCCGGGGTAAGCAACACCGAGGTCATCAAGCCGAGCGAGCCGAAGCCTTGGGCGAGGGTGTCGGATTGAACATCGCCGTCATAATTCTTGCAGGCCCACACAAAACCGCCGTTCCATTTGAGCGCAAGCGCGACCATATCGTCGATCAGCCGATGCTCGTAGGTCAGATTGCGCTCCTTGAACGGGCCGGCGAATTCCTTCTCGAACACCTCCTGGAAGATGTCCTTGAAGCGCCCGTCATAGGCTTTGAGAATCGTATTCTTGGTCGACAGGTAGAGGGGCCAATCCCGCTGCAGCGCGTAATTGAAGCATGACTGCGCAAAACCTCTGATCGACTCGTCGAGGTTGTACATGCCGAGCGCGACGCCGCCGCCTTTGAAATCGAAAACCTGGCGCGATACCGGCGCCCCGCCGTCGGCCGGCGTGAACGTCATGCTCAATTTGCCGGCGCCGGGGACGACAAAATCAGTCGCGGCGTACTGGTCGGCATAGGCGTGACGGCCGATTACGATCGGTTTGGTCCAGTTCGGAACGAGGCGCGGGACGTTCTGGCAGACGATCGGTTCGCGGAAGATCGTGCCGCCGATGATGTTGCGCAGCGTGCCGTTCGGCGACTTGTACATGCGTTTTAAATGGAATTCCTCCACGCGCGCCTCATCGGGCGTTATCCCGGCGCATTTTATACCGACCCCGTACCGCTTGATCGCCTCCGCGGCCTCTACGGTGATTTGGTCTTCTGTGGCGTCGCGCTTCTCCATACCGAGGTCGTAATATTTCAGCTCGATGTCGAGATAGGGCAGGATCAGCTTGTTCTTGATGAAGCTCCACATGATCCGCGCCATCTCGTCGCCGTCGAGCTCGACGACGGGCTGGGCCACTTTGATCTTCGCCATCGAATTCATCCTCGTATGTGGCCGCACAAAAGGTGCTGCCCGGCTTGACGGCTTGCGAAAATAAAGAGCGGGGAAATCCGAGGCAAGCCGGAGCCACCGCTGCGTTGTTCACAGCTGCGAATTCATCAGCGGCTCTGGGCGGCTTCGAGCGCTGCCATGAGGGTCGCGACCGTCGGGACCACCCGGAGCAGCTTTCGCGCCTCCGGCCGCGCAAAGCCTGTCGTGACGATCTCGTCGAGGAGGGCGCGCAGCGGAGCCCAGTAGCCGCCGATATCGGCGAGCAGGATCGGCTTGTCGTGCAGCCCGAGCTGTTTCCAGCTGAGGATTTCGAACATTTCGTCGAGTGTTCCGATACCGCCGGGCAAAACAGCAAACGCGTCCGCTTTCTCCGCCATCAGATGCTTGCGCTCGTGCATGCTCGCGACCACCACCATTTCCGTCGCACCGGGGTGCGCCAACTCCGCGTCGCGCAAGCGCGATGGAATGATCCCGATCACCTCCCCGCCGCCGACCAAAGCCGCATCGGCGAGAAGACCCATCAGCCCGACCCGCCCGCCGCCGTAGACCAGCCCAATCCCGGCCGCCGCAAGGCGAGTGCCGAGCTCGCTCGCCGCCTCCCGGTATTGCCGGTCGACGGCTCCGGAGGAGCCGCAATAGACGCATAAGCGCCGGATGTTCGGCATTTCGGTCAGACCCGGTCGGTGGTGAAGATTGCAAGCACATTTGCCGAGGCATACACTGGCTTTGCGGCAATTCGACGACTATTTGCGAGGAACTGTGCGGCAAGACTATCTCGTCGGCTCCGCTGTCGCGGTTCTGCTCTTTGGTGCCACTGCGGCCATATTTCTTCCGCGCAGCGGCAGTCATCCGGGCGGCAAGGCCAACACGCAAATGACGGCGGCGCCCGCCGCGCAGGACCGAGCCGGACCCGGTCTCGTACCGCAGCCCGCTGCGCCCGTCGCGCCTAGCTTTGACGTCGTCAAAGTCGGTCCGAGCGGAACCGCGGTCATTGCCGGACGCGCCGAGCCGGGAAGCAAAGTGACGGTGCGCGACGGCGACAAAGTCATTGGCGAGGTGACAGCCGACCGCCGCGGCGAATGGGTCCTCGTCCCGGATCAACCAATCGGCCCTGGCGACCGGTTGCTCTCCCTCGAGGCGTCCGGCCCGAGAGTCGGCGCGACGGTCAAATCGGACGAGACAGTAGCGTTGTCGATCAGTCCGCCCAAACCCGGTGGAAAGGAAGAGACCGCGCTGGCGGTGGTCTTGCCGGGGAAGGGCACCGGAGCGGCTCGAGTGCTGCAGCGCCCGGACGGATCGTTGGCGAGCACGCCCGCTGCCGACAAGCCGCTCGCTTTGTCGATGGACGCGCTGGAGTACGATGATCGAGGCCGGATCGCGCTGTCGGGCCGGGCCACGCCCGGAGCGACAATCCAAATCTATGCCGGCAACCAGCCGCTGGCGACCGCAACGGCCGACGCGGCCGGGGAATGGTCGGCAACCTCAACCCGGGCGGTTGCCCCAGGCCGCGGCGAATTGCGTCTCGATCAACTGGGAAAAGACGCTCGCGTCGTGCAGCGCATCGTCGTTCCCTTGGCGCAGGCGGCCGCCGCGGAGCTGATCCCGGGGCAAAGCTACACCGTGCAGCCCGGCAACAATCTGTGGCAGATATCCCGCCGCGCGTACGGCGTCGGTACCCGGTATCTGATCATCTACTCGGCCAATCTCAGCCAGATCCGCGATCCCGAGCGCATCTATCCGGGCCAGGTATTCAGGGTGCCAAAATCCTGAGTGTCTGGCTCGAAATGGCGCACCTAATCTCAAAATATTACCCGTCGCCCCCGCGAAAGCGGCGGTCCAGAGTCTGCCCCTGGCTCGAACAGGGGTGACCGCTGATCGCCTTTGCTTCGGCTCCTCGAAGGCGTGGATGGCCGGGACGAGCCCGGCCAAGACGAACTTATTCGGCCGATTTCCCTCTCTTGTTCGGCCGCAAAATTTTCCCCGGACAGCCCTGCGCTTTCGCGGGAATGACGACAACCTGCTGAAATTGGGAGATTCGTTTCCGGGTCAGACTCTGAGATTCGCGACTATTGGGTGCCGTCCTGGTGCCGTTTCGCCCAGGGTCGCTGGCGCGCCAACTCGACAAATTTCGCCCGCTGTTCGGGCGACAATTTTGCCAGGAATGCGAAGGTCGCCGTACCCAGTTCGCGCCGGAAGGCGCGACGCTGGTCCCCGGCTTGATCGAACAGCAGCATCACTTTCGCCTCGTCCGCGTCGGGTTTGGCGAGTTCGGACCAAGCATTTGCAACCACCGGCTCGACAGCCTCGCGCATCGACTGCATCCCCGAACGCACGGTTCGGGCGTATTCGTCAAAGGCCGCCTTCTGCTGAGGATTGAGGGCGAGCTGCGGCTCGATTTGGTGGAGCCGTTGTTCCGGGCTCATCGGAAGAGGCGGCTCCTGAACCCGGATCCATAGAGCGCCGGCGATAAAGCAAAGGTTGAGCGCCAGCGATAAGACCAATATCACCCAAAACAGATGCCGGCGCGAGCCGGGACGCATTGCGATCGAGACTGCGGTCACGTCCGCAGACCCTCCCCCAGGTCGCGCAACAACACCGTCCCCGGATCGAACAATTCAGGAAGCAGGCCGGCCGCGCTGGGCTGCCGAGTATCCCTGAGCGCAAGCGAGGTGTCGCTGCCCATCGCAAAGCCGAGCCAGCCGGCCAATGCAATGGCCGCCGCAAGGCTTCCCCACTGTGCAGTAATTTGCAGAAGGC
The DNA here is from genome assembly GCA_005884825.1 of Alphaproteobacteria bacterium. Classification (GTDB taxonomy): domain Bacteria; phylum Pseudomonadota; class Alphaproteobacteria; order ATCC43930; family CGMCC-115725; genus AP-15. Next base: position 5,898 of record VAZT01000085.1, on the reverse strand, counting down.
GGCGGCCTCGCCGAGGCGCGAGCGGGACTACCTTGCCACTTACCGACTCCGTGTCAGGCGCAATCGCACTGGCTCGCGCGACGATCCGCTCGAGACCGGCGGACGGCAGTTCGGCATTGGCGAGCGCTTGCGCCGCCCGCACGTCTGCCGTGGCCTGCGGATCTGCGGCGAGCAAGGCGGCGATGCGCTCGCGCTCCTCGATATCGAGGAGCCCATCGGCATAGGCGGCAAGGTCGAGAAATCGCGCCGCCTCGTCGTCCTCGGCATCGATCGTACGGCATCGCTGCCACAGACGGCGATCCTCCGCCGAGTTTGGTCCTTCGCTGTGCATCATGGCAACGTCTTCCTACCCTGTTGTTTATGCGGCGGGAAGCTGGAGCATCCCCGCAACCGAGGCGTTCATTCGACTTCGGCCCGGAAGTGGGCGCGCAGCTTGATCATCGCCTTGTGGTGGGCACTGCGGACAGTCTGTGGGTCGATCCCGAGGGCGAGGGCAACCTCGGACACTTCCATGTCACGATCGTACAACATCGTTAAGATTTCCCGTTGGCGCGGCGACAGCAGGGCTTCCGGCAGTTTGAGCTTGCGTACCGGCTCGACCGGGTCGATCGCGAGGCGGCCCTCCGGCACCGCCTCGATCGGCACCGACACCGGCCGGTGGCGGCGCATCGCGTCCCGCGCAGTGCTGCGGGCAACGATCGTGATCCAGGTCGAGAGACCGGCGCGCGACGCGTCGTAGCTGCGCAGCAGCCGGAAGTCGTCCTTGCAGAGCCGCAGAAAGACGTCCTGCGTCAGGTCTTCCACCTCGGCGGGCTCGCGCGCGACGCCGCGCACCGCGGCAACAACGAGGCCGGCGTAACGCCGCACAAATGTCTCCCAGGCTCCCTTCTCGCCGCGCAGAAGCCTATCGAGATCGCCGTCTTGCGCCAATCAGAAGACCCCGCCGCCGCGCGGTCAAGCAAGCCCGGCAAAGAAATCGTTCCCCTTGTCGTCGATCACGATGAAAGCAGGGAAATCGACCACTTCGATACGCCAGACGGCCTCCATCCCGAGTTCCGGGTATTCCACGACCTCGACCTTGCGAATGCAATCCTGCGACAGGCGAGCCGCCGACCCGCCGATCGAGCCGAGATAAAAGCCGCCATGCTTACGGCACGCGGCGCGGACCTCGGCGCCGCGATTGCCTTTGGCGAGCGTGACGAAGCTGCCGCCGGCCGCCATGAACTGATCGACATAGCTATCCATGCGTCCGGCGGTGGTGGGCCCGAACGAGCCCGACGCGTATCCTTCCGGGGTCTTGGCCGGTCCCGCGTAATAGATCGGATGGTTCTTGACGTAATCGGGCAAGCCTTCGCCGCGGTCGAGCCGCTCCTGCAGCTTGGCATGCGCGATGTCGCGGGCGACGATCAACGGGCCGGTCAAGCTCAGGCGCGTCTTGATCGGGTATTGCGAGAGGGCGCGGCGGATCTCGTCCATTGGCCGGCCGATATCGATCGGGATCACTTCGCCGCCGAGCGTCGAGCCGTCGATGCCGGGGAGAAATCGCGCCGGGTCGGTTTCGAGCTCTTCGAGAAACACCCCATCCGCGGTGATCTTGCCGAGGATCTGGCGGTCCGCCGAGCACGAGACGCCGATCCCGATCGGCAGGCTCGCGCCATGCCGCGGCAGCCGGATCACGCGCACATCGTGGCAGAAATACTTGCCGCCAAACTGCGCGCCGATCCCGAGACCCCGGGTCAACCCGAGCACTTCCTCCTCGAAGCCGCGGTCGCGGTAGGCCTGCCCGTAGCGGTTCCCTCGCGTCGGCAGCGCGTCGAGAAAGCGGCAGCTGGCGAGCTTGACCGTCTTCAAATTCATCTCGGCCGAGGTGCCGCCGATCACGATCGCCAGATGATAGGGCGGGCAAGCGGCCGTGCCGAGAGTGCGGAGTTTTTCGTCGAGGAATTTGACCAATGATTTCGGGTTCAGCACCGCCTTGGTCTGTTGATATAGAAAGCTCTTGTTGGCGGAGCCGCCGCCCTTGGCGATGAACAGGAACTTGTACTGGTCGCCGGGCTCGGCGTAGAGGTCGATCTGCGCGGGAAGGTTGTCGCCGGTATTCACCTCCTCGTACATCGACAAAGGCGCTACCTGGCTGTAGCGCAGATTGGTTTCGGTGTAGGTGCGGCAGATGCCGGCCGACAGCGCGGCCGCGTCGTCGGCCCCGGTCCACACCTGCTGCCCCTTTTTGCCCATCACGATCGCGGTGCCGGTGTCCTGACACATCGGCAGGACCTTGCCGGCAGCGATATTGGCGTTTTTCAACAGATCGAAGGCGACGAATTTGTCGTTCGCCGAGGCCTCCGGATCATCGAGGATCGCGCGAAGCTGTGCCAGGTGCCCGGGACGCAGCAGGCGGTATGGCGCATCATCCGGCCCGAGTGGGAAGAGTTCGTGATACGCGACCTCACTCATTCGCCGCTCCGCGCTGCAATTTTGCGCAGAATCATCCTTTCCGCGCCCACGTCAAGCAAGCCGCGGGAAGATCAGCGCTTGCGGAACTTGTCGAGAGTGACGACCTCGGCCGCCGGCCGCGCGGTTTCCGCCGGTGTTTCCGGCTCGGGCGGCGGGATCTGCGCGGGGAGAGCGGCCACCTCGGCCGGCGGCGCCGCGGCAACCTCGAATTGGAGTCCGAAATTGACCGAGGGATCGGCAAAGGTCGTCACCGCGGCGAACGGGATTCTCAGGCGCGCCGACCGGCTCTGGAAGCTGAGGTTGACCGCAAAGGCGTCGTCGCCGACCTCGAGCGCGCGGAACTGGTGCTGCAGCACGATCGTCATCTCGTCCGGAAATTTGCTTAGCAGATAGGACGGAAGCCCGACCCCGGGGGCGCGAGTGCGAAACGTGACGTAGAAGTGGTGGTCGCCGGGCAACCCCTCGCGGGCCGTCCGCGCCAAGGCTTCTCGCATGACCCCGCGCAACGCGGTCTCGACCATCTTGGGGTAATCGAAGAGGTCTTGGGCCATTTTCCGCGGCTCGTTTATTCGCAAGGGACACGTCGAGAGGTCGAGTGAGGGGCTTCTGTTGCCCGGTGCCCCTCGGACCGCGATTTGCTCTAGGCTTTTACCCCGCTAGGGGTTAGGCCGCGAGCGCCTCTTGTTGGTGGAGGCGCCGGGTACTGCCCCCGGGTCCGCAACGCTTATTTCACAAGCCGTGTATCGCCATAGTCGGTTGCCCGACAGTGTAGATATATGGTCGCCCCCTGGGTCAACGCAATCCTGGTCGCCAGGGGTGGTGTCCACCGAGGCAGATCATCAAGCAACGCCCCGATCTGCCTGAGCGGGATATCGGAGCCGTGCTCGCGCACAAGTAGAAAGCGAACGCTGCCGCTCTCGGCTTAACCGCCGTCGGGGTTCGCACTCGGCAGGCGCCCAATTTGTTTTTTGCTGATTGTTTGCTGACGGCGATCCGTTTGCTGGTCCGAAGGAACTCGTTTTGATGGAGTACAGTTAGAAAAGAAAGGCGGGCCATGTCGACCCTGCCGTAAGCGTTCACACGGCGCGAGGCAGGTATGAACGAGCGATGCCCATCCCGGCGGGCCCGTGGCTAATGTGAGAGAATGAAGGAGGCGATGATGGCTGTGAGCAATTACGCCCGCTCTATCCCCGATATCTTTGTCGATGCAGTGAACCAGTTCACCTCTCTGGTTCGTAAGGAAACGCAGCTTGCACGCACCGAAATGTCGGAGAAGCTCACCGAGCTCGCGGTCGGGCTCGGGTTGCTGGTCGGCGGTTCGGTGCTGCTGATCCCCGCTCTCGTTATTCTCCTCCAAGCCGCCGTAGCAGCCTTGGTCGATGCCAAGATAGCGATGGTGTGGGCGACTTTGATCGTCGGCGGTGCAGCATTGGTGCTCGGGCTTGTCCTGCTCGCGGTCGGTATCTGGAGGCTGGCGAAGCCGAAAATACCCGCACGCAGCTTGCGGGAGCCTTGGATGAACTGCGGCTCCGGCTAACTCCCGGCCAGGTGGTCGACCAGATCGCGGATTACGTCCGCGAAGGTCCGGCCGCAGACTCCCTCCGCAATCTGGGCCGCGAAATTCAGGAAAACCCGATTCCGGTTCTGCTGATCGCAGTCGGGATCGCCTGGTTGGTGATCGCGAGCAGTCGGTCGCCGCGCGGGGTGAGCGCGCTCGATAGCGATAGGCCGATGACTCCGCCGACTGAAATCGCGGCGGTTACAGCGGCCTCGGTCGAGTGGTCGCCCGAGCAGCGCAGGCGTGAATTTACCCCGGTAGGCGCATGAGCATCGGCGATGTGAATCGAGGGGGAGTCGGATCGCCCGGATCGACCGGGCGTGTGCCCTTATGGTCGATCGGGCTGACCGCGTTACTGGTCGCCACCGGTTTCGCCCATCGGCCGTTCACGTCTCCGGCTTCAACAAGCACAGCCGGTGGTGCGCCACGTGAAGAAGATGGCCGTGGTCGTTCTGCGAGCAGGCCATCGGAGATCCCGGCACGGGGGTGGAAGGACATTGTGCTGCGGGTCTATGAAGGCATCTCCGACGACCGTATCCTTGCGAACGCGGCGGCGGTCACGTTCTACGCTCTTCTTGCGCTGTTTCCGGCCATCGCGGCTCTGGTGTCGATTTATGGTCTGTTCGCCGATCCCAGCACGATGGCCAGTCGTCTCGACTCGGTTTCGGGCATCTTGCCGGGCGGCGCCATCGATGTAGTCCGCGAGCAGCTGACCCGGCTTACCGCCCAAGGCAGCGCGACGCTAGGCATCAGCTTCGTGATCGGCCTCGCCATCTCGCTGTGGAGCGCCAATGGCGGGATCAAAGCGCTCTTTGACGCTCTCAACGTGGTTTATGAGGAAAAGGAAAAGCGAAGTTTTATAAATCTGAATGCCGTCAGTTTGGCGTTCACGATCGGGATGATCCTTTTCCTGTTGGTGGCGCTCGCCTGCGTAATCGTGGTCCCGGTCGTCCTCAATTATCTGCCGGGAGTGATTGGTCTCATCTTTGACATAGCGAGATGGCCGGTGCTTTTGGTGCTCGTCGCCCTGACGCTTGCCTTCATTTACCGATACGGCCCGAGCCGGACCGAGCCGCGCTGGCGATGGATCACCTGGGGCAGCGCGTTCGCCGCGCTGGCCTGGCTTGCCGCATCCGCGCTGTTCTCATGGTATGCGTCGAGTTTCGGGAACTTCAACAAGACCTACGGCTCGCTCGGTGCGGTCATCGGGTTCATGACCTGGATGTGGCTCTCGATAATTGTCATTCTGATCGGGGCCAAACTCAACGCAGAAACAGAACACCAGACGGCCCGCGAGAGCACGGCCGGTGCGCCGAAGCCCCTCGGCCGGCGCGGAGCGAAAATGGCCGACACGGTAGGCCCGGCCCGTGGCTAAACGCTCGATAAAGGTCCGAACGTATAGGAGCTGGATCGAACGAACCCGATCCACTGTTCAGTGAGTGGGGATGAAGATTTCGAAAGGAAGCTGCCATGAAGATCACATTGGCTGCGTTCGCGGCGTTGCTGCTCGCTGGCACGATGTACATTCAGCCAGCCCATGCCCAGGTAAACGTACAGCCGGGGCCGGGATTTTCGGTTGAGATTGGCCCGGGAGCAACTCCGGAACAGCGGAGAGAATGGCGTGAACGGGAAGGGTATTACGGCTCGGGACGGGAAGAGCGGCGGGAAGAAAGGTGGCGGGACGAGCGTAGAGCGCGCGAACGCTGCGATCGCATCCTTAATCCGCTAGAGCGGGATAGGTGCTTCTACAGCCTCCGATAAATGGGCACTTAGTTTGATTACTCACGGGCGTCCTTGGGACGCCCTTTTTCTGTGATGCAAAACAGGGCGAAGTTAGGGTGGTCCGGCTCCGTCGTGACCTTCGTAGAAACCGCGGTTGCTCCGCA
>VAZT01000517.1 GCA_005884825.1 Alphaproteobacteria bacterium | reverse complement strand
ACGACATCGCGTTCTTCGATGAATTCGCCCGCGCGGCGGGGTGGACCGAGCGCCTCTCTCTCGAGAACCCCGAATTCCGCCCGCCGAGTTGATCACCGGCCTATTTCCGTCCGCTGCGAGGCCGGCGATGCGGCGGCACCTTCGCGAGCTGGCCTCAGCGGGCGAGACTCCTGAGCCGCATACGCCTCTCATCCCAGGCGCGATGTACGGTGGCGATGGCGTCATGTGATTTCGGCCGCTGCACCGGCGGGTTTAGATAAAGCCGCCTCCTTCAAGCGCAGCGACGTGATCCCGGGAGATGCTGGCCGATCCCGAGATGACCATCAAAGAAGTCGCCGGTGTCAACCGAGCGACAGCGTTCATCCGTTCGAGCCTCAATACGTACCGGCAACGGCTCTTCGCGCTCGGCGCGTTCAATTGCCTCGCGCGCTGCGCGAGTTCGGCAATTCAGAGCACGCCTCCGCGCCGTTTCTCGGCATTGGCCATCACCTCAGATGGCTAATTCGGTTGACTGGTGCAAGGGGGCATGAGCCTCGGCGATTTGAACGTGGTGGCGGAGAAGATGAACGGGGCTTTGGCGGCTCACAACGAGGCCGTAAAACGGCTGTCAACGGGAAGAGGCAACGCGCTTTCCGTAGGAGAACGGATCCGCAGTCTGGGCGTGAAGACGAAGCGGCCGTTACCGGCGATGCTGGTCGATGGCATGGCCATCACTTCAGAAGCGGAGGAATTCGAGGCAAGCGGCATTGCCGCTGTGGCAGAGTGATACGAGGGAGCCTTGTGGGCGGCCACGCTTAAGCGCGCCTATGGCGCCGAAACGGACTACTCGAACAGAACTTTTACCGTCGTCCAACTCGCCACTTTAAAAGGGCAGCTCTTGTCCTGGTCGCAGTTGATATCGAAGCGGCCTCGGTATTTGCGCGAGGTACGGTCCTCACACACGTATCGCTTCCCGCCGATCTCTACCTCGGTGCCGAGCTTCAATAAGGGAGGGCACGCGACAACATCGTTTCGGCCGCAAATGTACGTGCCGGCCGCGCCAATGCACGGAGTACCGTCCGTTTGAGTCGCGACTGTGTTGTAGCCCGTGACATAGGTTTCTATGTACACGTCAGGCTTTTGAACAATCTCTTGGTGAACCACCGGATCGGGATGAGCCCGCTGGGTGGGCGATCCAGAATGCGCCAGCGCGGCCAGTAGACAGCCGGTCGCCATTCCCAGCACTCGTCTGATATCCCCTCGCATTGACGTTCCCCTCGCAACACGCACCTGTGCAAACGGGGGATCGAAGGTAAAAGTTCGTCTCTCTTACCCTAAAAGTTGGCTAGCAAAGAATTGTTCAACCATTGAGCAAACGACTTGAGCTAAGTTGTAGAGTCCGCTTTTGAACTGTCTGCTCTGAACTGTCTTTCATGTCCTTCCGACACTTGGATAATTACTTTGTGAGCGCACTCCGTTGCGGTGCATAGCAGGACACAAAATTTGGCTAAAGTGCGCGTGCAGCGAGCGATGCGGCTATGGCTTCGCATACGGCGGTGAACGGCGCACCTCCGTCGCCGGTTTATCCTCGCGGAGGCCTTCATACACAACCTGCCGCAGCAGATTGTCGTCGGTCCAGGTGAGAAACTTCACCTCGGCGACGAGTTCCGGCCGCACCCAGTGCACCCGGCTGAGCCGAAGCGGGGATCCGAAGCGGCTGCCGCGCGGCGGCGGTACGTCGAGCGGCATCTTGTCGGTTGCAAGTGGCTGCAGCCGGCGCCACAGCCGCTGCAGCTCCGCGGTGTTGATGCCGGTGCCGGCGCAGCCGGCAAAGGCCAGCCTTCCATCCGGATCGTAATAAGCGAGCAGCAACGCGCCGAGATAAGGCCGCCGTCCTTCGGGATTAGTCCACAGTGAGGTAATAG
>VAZT01000516.1 GCA_005884825.1 Alphaproteobacteria bacterium | reverse complement strand
GTCTCGGGCAAAAGCACCAGATCGCCGAGCTGATGGACAGCATCGCGCCGCATTTCGGCGACGATTACTGGTTCTTGTCCTATCATGCGATGGCGCTCTCCGAAGACGGGCAGCTCGCGGAGGCCCGGCCGAAGATCGAGCGTTCGGTAGCGCTGAACCCGAAAAACGCGCACGGCGCCCACGGGTTTGCCCACGTCTGCTACGAAAGCGGCGAACCCGACACCGCGCGGGCCTTTCTGTTGCCGTGGCTCGCCGAGTATCCGCGCGATGGCTTCTTCTACGGTCATTTGAGCTGGCATCTGTCGCTGGTCGAAATCGCACTCGGCCATTTGGAGGAGGCACAACAGCTTTACCGCGACGCCATCCGTACCGAAGCGCACGCCGGCGGTTCTCCAAGTCGAGGTGCTCGATATTCGCCTTGCGGCCGGTGCCGAGCAGCAGCGCTCGTAGACCACTCTCTCGTGCGGCCCGGGGTCTTCCATCGTCAACCGGGTATCGTTATCGTGTTCTATAGCCGTTCTCATCCATAAAAGACACCCAGATCGCTTGCGGCTGCCCGAGGGGCGGGTAAGTATTCCCAAATGGGTCGCGAGGAGCGTTTCTAATGTTGGCAGATCGTTTCGGCCTCTCGTTGTCCACGTCGTCGGCCGCGGCGCGAGACGCCTATGTCGACGCCAGCGAGCGGGCGCTGACCTTCTACCCCGGCGCGCTCGCAGCCTATGACAGCGCCATCGCTGCCGATCCCCGCTTCGCCTTGGCGCACGCCGGCAAGGCACAGGTCCTGATGCGGGAGGGCAATGTGGCGGGCGCCCGCACAGCCCTGGTGGCCGCCGTGGAATTGACTGCCGGTCTCACCGAGCGTGAGGCGAGTCACATCGCCATTTTCGATCTCGGCTCCAGCGGACAGACTGAGGCGGCCATCGCCGCGGTTAACAAGCACCTGACGGCGTGGCCGCGTGACGCGCTGGTGATCTCGATTGCCGCCAACCCGAACGGCCTGATCGGCGGTTCCGGCCGCCTCGGGCAAAAGCACCAGATCGCCGAATTGATGGACAGCGTCGCGCCGCATTACGGCGACGATTACTGGTTCCTGTCCTACCATGCGATGGCGCTCTCCGAAGACGGACGGCTCGCGGAGGCACGGCCGAAGATCGAGCGTTCGGTGGCGCTGAACCCGAAGAACGCGCACGGGGCGCACGGGTTTGCCCACGTCTGCTACGAAAGCGGCGAACCGGAGACCGCGCGCGCCTTTCTGTTGCCGTGGCTCGCCAAGTATCCGCGCGAGGGATTCTTCTACGGTCACTTGAGCTGGCATCTGTCGCTGGTCGAAATCGCGCTCGGGCATTTGGAGGAAGCACAACAGCTTTACCGCGACGCCATCGAACTCGGCCGCCATAGCGGTGGGCCGCAGCAGAAGATGTCGGATGGGTGCGCGTTTTTGTGGCGGTCCGAACTCGCCGGCCATCCGCGGAACGAATCCGCCTGGCGCGTCATGTACAATTATGCGGGCGAGGCGTTGCCGCGGCCGGCCAGTGGGCTCGCCGACTTGCACGTCATCCTGGCGCATGCCGTGATGGGTGACGATGCGGCGCTCGAGGCCCGCAATCGGCAAATCGAGGCACTCGCCGCTTCCGGGCGCTATCCCTCCGGCTCCTACCTGCCGGCGCTGGCGCGCGGCTTCGCCGCGTTCGAACGGCGGGATTTCGCCGCGGCAATCGAGGCGCTGGCTCCCCTTGCCGGCCAGAACGAGCGTATCGGCGGCAGCCGCGCGCAGCACGATCTGATCGAGTTCACGCTGCTGAAGGCCTATTTCGGCGCCGGTCGTCTCGAAGAGGCCAAACGGCTGCTGCGCGCACGCCGTCCCGGCGCTTCAGGCGTTCCGGTTGCGGGCATCGCGGCGGTCCGGTGACCGGGCCCGCGACACCGTGTTTAACGTATCCAGGGAGACAAGAATGCGTCCGCAGGCTGCTGCACTGA
>VAZT01000515.1 GCA_005884825.1 Alphaproteobacteria bacterium | reverse complement strand
GAATTTGCGCCGCACATGCGCCCAGCAGCCGGCCTCGACAATCCGACCGCCGATGAACAATTCGTTGAACCCGGCATAGCCATCTGCATGGATGACGCCTCGGAAGTCCTTCAGGTGAGTTCGCGGGTGCTCGCCCTTGCGGTCGGGCGAGTAGAAGAACAGAGCGGCCGGCGGGCGCGAGCCAGCAAACGGCCGCTCGTCGCGAACGTAGAGCCTGCCCTCGCGAAAGCGGGGGTCCACAACCGCCCGGTCTTGGTCTTGCCGGTCCCCGGCGCCAGCACCGGCACCGGCGTGTCGTCGACATGCAAAGTGTCGCTGGCCAGGACGTCGACGGCGAGGGCATCCACCAGAGGCTGCAGCGCCGCCGCCGTCGCGCCAACCCAACCCGACAGGGTCGAGGTCTCCAGGCTCACCCCGTCGCGAGCGAAGATCTCGGCCTGACGATAGAGCGGCAAGCGAGTCGCGCGGAGGAATCTCACCCCCGCGCGCTCCCAGAACCGTACGTGAGCCTCTCAGCTCATACGGCTCCCAGTGTTCGGCCCTGACCGTACAGAAGCAGCCAGTGGGCAAAGAGATCCGGCGATGAACGGATCACCCGTGCGAGCCAGTCACGAGCACCTTTCGGCCGCTGCCGCAGGCGCTTGAACTTGCGTCTTGCCCATCGGAGCAGAACGGCGTCGATCCGACGCAAGGTCGGATACAGCGCCGATTTGTAGAAGTGACTGTAGTAGTTGATCCAGCCGCGGATATACGGGTTGAACATCCGCGCCAGGTCGTCCAGCGCTTTGTCGCTCCGGGTCTGGAGTGACCATCCCCGGATCGCCTGACGGATCGCCTTCAGGGCTTTGGGACTGGCTGCCGGGAGAAACGAAACCCCATACAGCTCACCTCGCCATTTCGCCAACCGCGGCCGGAACGTGTAGCCGAGGAAGTCGAACTGCAAGATCGGGTGTTCGCCTCTGCGATTGGTGTCCTTGCAGTAGACCACTTTGGTCTTCTCTGGATGGAGCACCAGCCCGCATTCGGTGAACCGCCGTTCCAGGACCTGACGCAGCGCCAGGGCCTCGCGCTCGCTCCGGCAGTGGCAGATGATGTCGTCGGCGTACCGCTCGAACGGCACCCCTGCAAACCCCCGCTTCAGCCAGACATCGAACGCGTAATGCAGGAACAGATTAGCCAGGAGTGGGCTGATGACCCCTCCTTGCGGCGTTCCTCGTTCCCGCACCACAAGCATGCCGTCGTCCCGCATCGCCGGCGCCTTCAGCCAACGCTCGATGTAAAGCAGTACCCAGGGACAATCCGTATGTTTATGGACCGCCTTGAGCAGCAGTACCCAGTCGATGCTGTCGAAAAAGCCTTTGATGTCGATATCGAGGACCCAGTCGTAGCGCCAACACCGTTGGCGCGCAGTCCGGATCGCGTCAATCGCCGAGCGCCCCGGCCGATAGCCGTAAGAGTCCGGATGGAACAACGGTTCCAGCAACGGCTCCAGGTATCGGCGGACTACCTCTTGGGCAATGCGATCAGCGACCGTCGGTATGCCCAACGGCCGCGTCCCGCCATTCACCTTCGGGATGTCCACGCGGCGCACCGGTGGCGGCATATAGCTGCCCGACGACAGCCGATTCCAGAGCTTGTAGAGGTTGTCGGCAAGCCGCACCTCGAACTCCTCGATCGACTGTCCATCCACTCCAGCCGCTCCCTGGTTGGCCTTCACTCGTTTGAAGGCTTTCCAGATTTGCCACTTCGGAATGTCGAATGGCTTTGCCTTGGTCATGCGGCTCCTCCCGTCACCGGTTGGCCGCCTGCCAAAGCGGAACACCACAGCCCCTTTGGTCCAGCGCCATTACAGCGCCTTCATCCCTACTACGGACTGTTCTGCCCCTGTGCTCCGCATCGGTACTCGCGATCTCACGGGGATCGCCCGCTCGATCTCCTCCCTTAGCATCGGAGCGACAGGTTCTCCCGTTCCATGCAAGAGCCTGATCCAGGTTCACGCCGCCTTCGAGCCGGGCGCCACCGGAGCCGGGCTTCAGGTCTCCGCTCCGACTTATCCCAGGATGACCACCAATCCTGGTTCTGACCCCAACGATACGATTTCGGCAGTTCATCGACGGTTCGCTTTCGCTCGTCTCCCTGGACCTCACCTGACGGGATCATGTCCCGCCTTTTCCGCGACGCTCACCACCATCGCTCTTTACGACAGCAGCTCGCGGTGGTTTGAAGCCGACTCCTGATCGTCGGCCCCGAGGGGCCTCCCCTCATCTCCTACATAGCTCCACACCTCCATCGCTGTTGGTGTGTTCGGGACACACAATGATCGTCGTACTTTGACACGGCGATATGAGCCAAGAGCCCCGCGCCGGCGCGGCCGCGGGCAATCGCGTGATCGGGCGCCGGCGCCGCCACCACGGCGTCGCAAACCCGGCACGATAGTTTCTCGCGAATGTGCCGGACGACTTTGAACCGGCCCGGCACGTAATCGAGGGTCTCGCTGACCTCGTCGGCGATCTTGCGCAGCGCGCCGCCGCAACCAGGACAGGTGCATGGTGCGGGATGCCGCCGGTCCTCTCTGGGCAGGTGTTCCGGCAATGGGCGGCGCGCCGGCTTGTGCGCTTCGACCACGGTCTCGACAGCTGCGGCGACCGCCGGCGATGCCGTCGCCAGCCGCTCCGCTTGGTCGCTTTC
>VAZT01000514.1 GCA_005884825.1 Alphaproteobacteria bacterium | reverse complement strand
CGAACACGACGTAAGGCCACAGTATCGGAACGGCTGCCACCAATAGTTCAGGTCATCGACGCCGCGCATCCGCTCTACGGTCAGCGACTCGCGGTCAGCGCAAGTGGGGCGAGTCGCCGGATTGGCTGGGTCGGGGTGGTGCTTGGCGACGGCCGACATCGCTGGATCCCGCAGAAAGCAACGGATTTCGGAGAGGCGACTTGTGAGGTAAGGCCGAATCGTGATCTCCCGCTGGTGTCGGTACGCACCTTACTCCCTTTAGCGGAATACGTGCGGGCAAGACTTTCCGCCGCGACAGCGGGGGTCGATGGAACCTCGGGCCTTACAGCTGATCCTACCGTTCGAGCCGGGGTTGCCGGATCGGCCGCTGATCTTGGCCCCGAGAGTGTGGCCGACAATGAAGCCGAGAGCGCGGCAACAGTTGGCGAAGCGGGTGGCGCATCTGCTCCGGTGCGCGCTGATCGCGGCTGACGCCGGCGCGCTGAGCGGGGGGTCTCAGGGTGAACATGCTGCTCAATTGGGAAAGCCCGGTGACGACGGCACATCGAGCCAAGCTGGCCTATATTTACGTGCGGCAGTCGACCGCCGGTCAAGTCCGCCAGCATCAGGAGAGCACGGAGCTGCAGTACCGGCTGGTTGATCGAGCAGCTGCGTTTGGTTGGCCCAAGGAACGGATTGAGGTCATTGACGACGATCTTGGGAAGTCTGGGACGTCAAGCGACGGTCGCGGCGGCTTCCAGCGGCTAATCGCCGAGATCGGCGTCGGGAAGGCCGGGTTGGTGCTCAGCCTCGATGCCTCGCGGCTGGCGCGGAATAATCACGACTGGCATCAGCTACTGGAATTGTGCTCGCTGTTCGGCGTGCTGATTGCTGACGGCGAGCGCGTTTACGACCCTTGCGCCTACCATGATCGCCTGCTGCTCGGCTTATCCGGGATCATGAGTGAAGCGGAGCTTCATCAGATCAAGCTGCGGTTGCACCAAGGCGAGAGGCAGAAGGCGGCGAGAGGCGAGCTGAGGGTGCCATTGCCGGCGGGCCTGGCGTACGGCCGGGATGGCGGCATCGGCTTCAATCCCGATGAAGAAGTGCAGGCGCGGCTGTTCCATTTATTTGGGAAGTTCCGCGAGCTTGGCAGCGCCAAGGCGGTGATGCGCCATTTTCAGCAGGCCAATTTGCTGTTGCCGGTGCGACCGCTCGCCGGGCCTGCGCCGCATGATGTCGTGTGGCGGCCGGCGAGCAACGCACGCATCCTTCAGGTTCTGAAGAACCCGGCTTACGCCGGAGCCTATGTTTATGGCCGCCGCCGCCGCACGGCTATCGGCCGTCGTTCCGGTTCGCAGAGCGGCGCAACCGAAGCCGTGGCGATTCAGGATTGGCCGGTTTGCCTGAAGGACGCATTTCCAGGATACATCGATTGGGAGGAGTTCATGGCGAACCAGCAGCGGCTCGCGGACAATCTCAATCGCTACGAAGCCGACCGCCACGGGGTGCCGCGGCGAGGTAATGCATTACTGCAAGGTATTGCGATTTGTGGCCGTTGCAGCCGTCGTATGGGGCTGCGTTATTCCGGCCCGCACGGCAACTATCCGGTCTATGTCTGTCGCGCTGACCAGGATCAGCACGGCGGGCAGCGCTGCCAAGAGGTGCGCGCCCTGGCCGTCGATGCCGCCGTCGAAAGCTTGTTGCTTGAAGCGTTGACGCCGGATCGCCTAGCTTTGGCGATGGCGGCTCTCGGCGAGCTCGAGAACGAAGCCCGTGCGCTCGAGCATCAATGGTCGCTCAAGCGCGAGCGGGTGCGCTACGAGGCGGAACGGGCGCGTCGGCAATACGATGCCGTCGAGCCTGAAAACCGCCTGGTCGCAAGGTCTTTGGAGCGCGTGTGGGAGGACAAGCTGCGACAAGTGGAGCAGATTGAGATTGAATACGAGAGTTGGCGTCGGCAACAGCCGGTATCGCTTGCCGCGGCGGACCGGGCTCAGATCCTCTCGCTGGGCGAGGATCTTCCCAAACTGTGGCAGGCGGCAAGTACGGCCGAGCGGAAGCAGATCCTCAGGCTCGTCGTGAAGGAGGTGATCCTCGATCAGCGGCCTGCGAGCGGTCAAGTCTGGATCAGAGTTATATGGCAGACTGGCGCTGTCAGCGAGCACAAGATCAGACGCAATGTGAACAGCTACCGAGATTATGCTGACATCGCGACCCTCGAATCACGGGTTCGCAATCTCGTCGCCGGGCAAAAAATCGACCGCGAAATCGCCACGGCACTCAAGGCGGAAGGCCTTCTGTCTGCGCGCGGACGACCGTTCAGCGCTGGCGAGGTTCATCTATTGCGCAAGCGTTGGGATATACCAACGGTG
>VAZT01000513.1 GCA_005884825.1 Alphaproteobacteria bacterium | reverse complement strand
ATCCATGGGCGCGGCCCTCCCTCGGGCCCGAGGATACCGGCCGCCGCCGCCCGGCTCAATGCCGAGGCGGCCCGCGATTACCCGAGCAGGTCCTTTATCTCCGCGTAGATGAACTGCGTCAGCAACGGGTAGGAGCGCGGCCGAAAATGCAGCACATCGTAGAAATGCTCGCGAAACTCGGCCGATCTCTCGGTATCGAATGCCGCGCAGACATCGACGAGACGGACGCCTAACCGGGCGCAGACCGCGCGGGCGATGTCATTGCGCTCGGTGATGTGCTCGAAAACCTGATGCTGCGCGTGTATGTCATACCGGAGATCGCCCAGAAAGCGGAACCCGGTCTCGTCGCTTCCTCGCACAAAATAGGGCGACAGGTCGCGATCGATAATCTGGCGGTTGAGCGCCGTCGGCGTCGTCAGCACAATGGTGTTCGGGACGCGTTGAAGAAAGCTCGTCAGCTCGCCCTGCAGGTTTTCGTTGCCAGAGCGCGGCGCCCAGATCTCCTCCGGCGGATCATTGTTCCAGACAAGCCAGCGCGGGCGCGGCGCAGCACGGATCACCTGCCGGGCCGGCACGAAGTGATGCCAGCCGAGCATCAGCAGGTTCAGCGCGACGGGATGCCGGCCGTTGAACTCGGCGGCGCGGCGAAAAATGTTGCTGTAGGGATCGCCATCGAGCCCACCGTTCAGAAACTGCCAACCCGGCGCGAGCGGATCGAGGAGCCAGGGCCAGCTCCGGCCGGAGCCGAACACGACGGAATCACCCCACACCACCGCCAGCTTCCGGCTGGCATCGATCGGATCGCCCTTGAGGCCGACCTCGTTGGTTTCGAAGACGATCGCACCAGTGCGATCGACAAAGGTCAGGTTTGGCCGCAGCGCCGCCTGCTCACGGTCGTAATAAAGCGCCTTGAACACATCGGTGTCGGCCACCGGCAGCACCGTCCGGAGCCGGCTTGGATCAAAGTTGCCGGCGGCCTTCACGCAAGCAGGTCCATGATTTTGTCCTACGCGATTTGCGCAAGGACCGGGTAAGAGCGCAGCCGCGGATGCAGCGCGTCTGAAAAATGCTCGCGAAAGTCGGCTTCCCGGTCGGTGTCAAACGCCGTATAGAGGTCAACCACTCGGATCCCGATCTGGGCGCATTGGCGCTCGCCAAGTGAACCGTCTCCATGTCGAGCTCGGGACGCCGCACATTGCGGGCTAATCTGCGCCAGGCTTCTCGACGAGAAAATTTTCCATCGCGAGCGCATCGATGCCGGAGGCGAAGAACGTCTTCAGCGCATCGGACGGGCTCGATACGATCGGCTCGCCGCGCAGATTGAACGAGGTGTTGATCAGCACCGGCACCCCAGTGCGCCGCTCGAAGGCATCGAGTACCCGGTAAAGATAGGGGTTCTGCTCGGCCGAGACGGTCTGCACCCGGCTGGTGCCGTCGACATGCGTCACCGCCGCGGTCTGGTCCGGGCGCAACGCCTTGTGCGTGTAGAGCATAAAGGGACTCTCCGCCATACCGAGCGTCTCGAACCATTCGCCGTAAGCCTCCTTTTTGACGACCGGCGCGAAGGGACGAAACTCCTCGCGGAATTTGATCTTGGCGTTCAGGTGATCCTTCATCTCGGCGCGGCGCGGGTCGGCGAGGATCGAGCGCGCGCCAAGAGAGCGCGGCCCCCACTCGTCACGGCCGTGCAGGATGGCGACGACCTTGCCCGCGGCGAGCGCGGTTGCCAGCTCTTCGGCAATATCGGCGCATTCCCGGAATGGGATCTTGTTGAGCGACAACGTCGCCTTGATCACGGGTTCCGGATAGTCGACCCCGAGATAGGCGTCGAGCGGATAGCGCCGTGCCGCTTCGTGCTCGCGCGAGCGCATGGTCCATTGCAAAGCCGCGCCAAGCGCGCCCCCGGCATCGCCCGCCGCCGGATGGATGTGCGAATTGATGCCGAGATCCCGGATCATGCGCGCATTGGCGGTGCAGTTGAGCGCGACGCCTCCAGCAAAGCAGAAATCGCTGGTGCCGTATTCGCGCATCAGCGGCGGCAGCATGCCGGCGATCGCGATCTCCAGCGCCTCCTGCACCGAAGCGGCGAGATCGTGATGCTCCTCGCGCACCGGCTCATCCGGCCGCCGCGGCATCACGCCGAGATGCGCGATCAGCGACGGATCGTAATGCCGGTCGTGCCGGCAGAAATCGAAAAACCGCCGGTTCAGCGTGAACGCGCCGTCCTCGTGCAGCTTGAGGATCGGGCCAAGCAATTTATCGCGATAGCGCGGCCGGCCATAGGGGGCGAGGCCCATGACCTTGTATTCGCCCTCATTGACCTCGAAGCCGAGATACTGGGT
>VAZT01000084.1 GCA_005884825.1 Alphaproteobacteria bacterium | reverse complement strand
AGACGCGTCGTCGGCGGTCGCACCTATGTCGAACACGAGATTGCCGAAGGGCTCGTGTTCTCGAGCATCCGAACAGCACCGCACCCGCTCGAAAACCTCTCCTCGCGCGATCTCGAAATCCTGCGTCTGCTGACGCAAGGCCGCAGCCTCGCCCAAATCGCCGATGCACTCGGCATCGGCTACAAGACCGCAGCGAACAACTGCAGCCAAATCAAAGCCAAGCTGCGAGCCGCGAGCACCGCCGATCTGATCCGCATCGCCATTCAGCACGGTCTGGCCGATTGCGATGCCGGCCGCCCCTGAAGGACCAAGTCGTCCAATCGGGGAGCGCTGGCGGAGCGCTGTCGGCAGCGCTCGTTCACTAGTCACCTACTACGGCAACCCGATTCGTCAGCGACGGATGGACCGGCTCTATTCCAGCTTTGTGCGAGAGCATGCCCTCGTCTTCGACATCGGCGCCCATGTCGGCGACCGGGTAGGGTCATTTCGCCGCCTCGGCTGCCGGGTTGTCGCGGTCGAGCCGCAGCCAAGGCTGATCAGAATATTGCGGCGCTTCTACGGTCGTGATCCGGACGTCGTAATCGAACCCATGGCGGTGGCCGCGGCTCCCGGAAATCTCGAGTTCTTCGTCAACTTCGACAATGCGAGCTTGACCACCGCATCTTCGGGCTTTGTCGCCGCGGCGTCGGCGTCGGCGTCGGCAGCGCCGGGCTGGCGGGGTGAACGTTGGCCCGGGCGCCTTATAGCTCCGGCAATCACCTTGGACCAGCTGATCGAACGTCATGGCGAGCCGATTTTTGCCAAAATCGATGTCGAAGGTTTCGAGGCCGAGGCGCTCGCAGGGCTTTCACGGCCACTCCAGGCACTCTCTTTTGAATTCACAACGATCCTGCGCCGAGTGGCAATCGACTGCATAACCCGCTGTCGAGCGCTCGGCGCGTATCGATACAACGCCGCCCTGGGCGAGACCCAACGCCTAGCCTTCACACAATGGGTCGATGCCGAGACGATAGAGCGATGGCTCGAGGCGTTGCCAGACAGCGCCAATTCGGGCGACATTTACGCGCGTTTGCAAGGGCGCACAGAATTGCATAGCCGCCGGGCGGCGAGTGTCGCGCCTCTTGGTTGACAGCACTTGGCGGCGATCCTAATTTGCGACCGGCAGGAATCAGACCGAAGGGAATAGCCATGAAGTGGAAGACGCCGGTCATCATCGAAATCGCGGTCGGGCTGGAGATCAACGCCTACGCCTGTGCCGAGGTCAAGTAGGCTCCTCGTATTCTGACGCCGGTCGGATCCGGCGAGACGACCGATGCTCAATGCGGTTGTCCTCGGGTCTGCCGCCGGCGGCGGTTTTCCACAGTGGAACTCCAACGCGCCGGCGTGTCGTCGGGCGCGCGCCGGAGATGCGGCCGCAGTTCCGAGAACACAGGCCTCCCTCGCGGTCTCGGCGAACGGACGCGACTGGTTTGTTCTGAACGCCTCGCCCGATCTGCGGCTGCAGATCGAGGCGACGCCAGCATTGCACCCCCATGAAGGCCTCCGGTCTTCGCCAATTGCTGGAGTATTGGTTCCTGGCGGCGATGTCGACGCCGTCGCGGGCCTACTTCACTTGCGCGAACGGCATCGCTTCTCGGTTTACGCTCCGGCGCGGGTTCTCGCGGTTATCGCCGCGAACCCGATTTTTCATGTCCTCGCTCCAGACTGCGTGGAGCGGGTCGAATTGCCTCTCGATCGGCGGATCGAGCTCGCGGGGACCGTGGGTTCTTCGGGAATAGCGGTCGTCGCGTTCGCCGTGCCGTCGAAGGTCCCGCTCTATCTCGAAACCGCCGGGCAAGATCCGGGAATTGCAGAAGAGGGCGACGCGGTGGGTCTCGAGATCATCGACAGCGGCACCGGTAAATCCTTCTTTTTCATCCCCGGTTGTGCGGCGATGACCGGCCCGCTGCGCCGCCGTTTGACCGGGAGCGAGCTGGCGTTTTTCGACGGGACCCTGTGGCGCGACGACGAGATGATCCGGCTCGACGTCGGGAACAAGACCGGCCGGCGAATGGGGCATATCAGCATGAGCGGCGACGACGGCGCGATTGCCGCCTTCCGCGATCTGGGCGTGAAGCGCCGGATTTTTATCCACATCAACAACTCGAACCCGGTATTGCTCGGCGATTCGCCGGAACGGCAACTCGCCGAAACCGCCGGCTGGGAGATCGCCTATGACGGGATGGAGGTGAGGCTGTGAGCGCGGCCATGCTGTCCGGCGACGATCTCGAGAATGCTCTGCGGCAGATCGGCGAGGAGCGCTACCATCATCGCCATCCGTTTCATCACTTGATGCGCGACGGCAAGCTCAATCGCGGCCAGGTCCAGGCCTGGGCGCTCAACCGGTATTATTATCAGGCCCGCATTCCGGCGAAGGACGCCTATCTGGTCGCGCGCCTGCCGACGCCGGCGCTGCGCCGGGAATGGCGCCGGCGGATCATCGACCATGACGGCGAGAGTGAAGACACCGGCGGGATCGCGCGCTGGCTCAGGCTGACCGACGGCCTCGGCCTCGATCGCGAATATGTGATTTCGACCAAGGGGCTGTTGCCGGCAACCCGCTTCGCGGTCGATGCTTATGTCAATTTTGTCCGCGACCGTTCGCTGCTCGAAGCTGTCGCCTCGTGCCTCACCGAGATGTTCTCGCCTGAAATCATCGCCGAGCGGGTCGAGGGTCTGCTGAAGAATTACGATTTCATCAGCCGCGACACGCTCGCCTATTTCACGCCGCGGCTGACCCAGGCCCCAACCGATGTCGCTTTCGCCCTCGCCTACGTCAAAGAACACGCCGACACCCCGGAAAAGCAGGCGCTGGTTTTCGACACCTTGCGGTTCAAATGCGACGTGCTCTGGGCGCAGCTCGACGCCCTTTACTTCGCCTATGTGGAGCCGGGGCTGACCCCGCCGGGCGCCTTTGTGCCCGGCCGGACGGCGCAATGACCGCAGAGCCGCGCCTACCGGTCGAGGGCGATGCCGTTTTGCGCTTTGCCCCGCATACAAGATTCCGCTTCGACGAGGTTCGGCAGGCATGGATCGTGCTAGCGCCGGAGCGGCTCATGTTGCCCGACGAGCAGGCCGTCGAAATCCTGCAGCTGATTGACGGGAAGCGCGCCGTCGACGACGTCATCGACGAACTCGCCGGTCGCTACGACGCGCCGCGCGACGTCATCGCCGGCGACGTCGTCAAGATGCTGCAGGACCTCGTCGACAAGAAAGTGCTGCGCTTATGACGGCGGTCGAACCGCCGCTGGCCATGCTGGCCGAGCTGACGCATCGCTGCCCGCTGCGCTGTCCCTATTGCTCGAACCCGCTCGAACTATCTCGTGCCAGCGCCGAGCTCGATAGCGAAACCTGGAAGCGGGTGCTCGGCGAAGCCGCTGCGCTCGGCGTTTTGCAGGTGCATTTTTCCGGGGGTGAGCCGCTCGTCCGGCGCGATCTCGCCGACCTCGTGCGCCATGCGGCGAAAGTCGGGCTCTACGGCAATTTGATCACCTCCGGCATTAATCTCGATGCCGGTCGACTCGCGGAGCTGGTCGAGGCCGGGCTCGAGCATGTCCAGCTCAGCTTTCAGGATGCCGACATCGTCTCCGGCGACCGCATTGCCGGGCTCCCCGGATCTCAGGAGGCCAAGCGGAGGGCGGCGCGCCTCGTCCGCGAGGCAGGGCTGCCGTTGACCGTAAACGCGGTCGTGCACCGGCAAAACCTCGACCGGCTCGGTGAGATCATCGAGCTGGCGGTGGCGCTAGGCGCCGATCGGCTCGAAGTCGCTCATGTGCAATACTACGGATGGGCCTTGCGCAATCGGGCGGCGTTGCTGCCGAGCCGCGAGCAGCTGGACGCCGCCACCGCCGCTGTCGAGGCCGCCCGCACGCGCCTCGCCGGGCTCCTAGTGATCGACTACGTGCTCCCCGACTACTACGCCCATCGCCCAAAGGCCTGCATGGGCGGCTGGGGCCGGCGCTTCCTGAACGTGACCCCGGCGGGCAAGGTGCTGCCGTGCCACGCGGCGGAGACATTGACCGGCCTCGATTTTCCGACCGTGGCCGAAGCGAGCCTTTCCGAGATCTGGTATCGTTCTTCGGCCTTCGAGCGGTTCCGCGGGACGGATTGGATGCCGGAGCCCTGCCGCTCCTGCGAACGGCGCGAGATCGACTGGGGCGGCTGCCGCTGCCAGGCTTTTGCGCTGACCGGCGATGCCGCACGCACCGATCCGGCTTGCGCATTGTCCCCGGACCGGGAGCTGCTCGTCGGGGCCCGCGCGGATGCGAACGAATCCGCGCCCGATTTTGTGTATCGCCAGCATTCCGCCGCGTCGCACCGGTCGCCTGACCTCGTCTCCTCACCGGCGTGATGCCGGCGCGCGGGTGCCGACCCGAGTAAGCCCGGAGCGCCGAGATAAATCCGGAACCGGCCCGGCAGGCCCCTGTTTGCGAGAGTGTCCCGTCAACGACACTTTCAGGAGAAAACGCATGATTGGAAGGACGCTTGCGGTGGCGGTGGCCATTCTCCTCTCGACCCAAATCCAGGCGCAAACCAACCAGAACGGCCCCGGCCCGGCTCAGGGCGTCGTATCGGGCCCGGCGGCGGGCTCGCCGACGAGCATGAGATCGCCGCAGGCCGGCCCGCTCGAGACGAAGCACCAGCGGAAGGCGGTAGGCCAGCAGAGCCAATCGGTCCGCAACAAAACTCACCAGTCAGCCGGCAAAAACAATGATGAAACCGGAGCGACCGGGTCGAGCTCGCCGCGCTACGCTCCGGCCCCGAGATAGGAACGTCACAAGATCAGCGCTCGATACATGGCGGAACGGGCGCTGGAATGGCGCGTCGAGGAGACCTGCCTCAACGCCTGGCCGGCGCTTCGAGAAGTGTTGCTCGACGGCTGGGTGCTGCGCTTCAGTGCAGGCCTGACGCGCCGCGCCAATTCGGCAAACCCGTTACGGCCAGTTTCACCGGTCGATTTGCGGGCTTCGGAGGCGCTGTATCGGAGATTGGACCTGCCGACGATCTTTCGAGTGTTGTCGCTCGTCGATCCTTTGGTCGACGAGCGCCTCGCGGAAGCCGGCTACACCGGAGAGGGCGAAAGTTGCGCGCTCTATGCTCCGATAGAGGACATCGCGGCCGGCCGAGATCCGGATGTCAGGCTGCTGGAGCAACCGACCCCTGAGTGGTTCCATGCGATGGCAACCCTGCAGAACCATTCGAGCGAGCAAGCCGCGATTTATCGGAGGATTGTCAATCAGCTCGCCATTCCGGCTGCCTTCGCGGCCCTGTCCGATGAGGCGGGTACGGCGGCCCTCGCCTATGGTGCGTTGCACAACGGCTTACTTTGCTATGAATCGGTGATCACCGACCACGGTCGGCGCAGGCAGGGCTCGGGCCGCCGGATCGTCTGTGCACTGGCGGACTGGGCCAGGAACCAGGGAGCAGTCGGCGCGTGCCTCGAAGTGGAAGCCCGCAACGCGCCCGCGCAGGCCCTATACGCTGCCATCGGATTAAACAGGGAACTCTACCGCTATCATTACCGGCGCGAACCCGCCTAAACACGGTTGTGACAAAGATGTGAGGTGAAGGCGCGCCGGCTATGCCAGCCGGCGCGTAGTGGTATTATAGGGGCTCGTGATAATAACCGAGCTAGCGAATATGAGCGCTGTTGAACTCCGTCTCAGTCCGGCCGACCTGCCACGAGAGATGGGCGCGATGCGAGTGTGGCTGGATCAGCACCGCTTTGAGCCGTCCGGTTTCTCATGCCGCGATGTTGATGATGGGATGCTCGTTTCTCTGGAGTTCAAGATCGCTCATCAGGCGGTCGCGTTCGCCGAACGCTTTGGCGGCCGAGCTGATCCTGCCTCAGCTTTGCCGTCGGCGACCCTCGATGTAAGCACCGGCGTCATCGGCTGAGTTCCCTCCCGCGCACCGCTTGCGAGGGAGGGACCAAAGGGCGCGGGCTTAGACGATCCCTTGCTGGCGCAGCGCGTCGACTTCCGCGGCGTCTAATCCGAGCCACTCCTCGAATACCTCGGCGGTGTGCTCGCCCAGCAATGGCGCTGGGTTGATCGGCGGCGGGGCGCCATCGAACCGGACCGGCCAGGTCGGCATTGTCATCTGCCAGTCGCCGTGCTGCACGGTTTGCAGGATACCGCGCTTGGCAAAGCTCGGGTCCTTCGTCAGCTCCATCGAGTCGAAGACGGCTCCGGCTGGCACGCCAGCGCCGCTGATCTGCGCCATCGCCTCCTGCTTGGTGCGCTGGCGGGTCCAACCGGCGACGATCTCGTCGACTTCGGCCTCGTGCTCAACCCGGGCGGCGGCAGTGTCGTAGCGCGGATCGCCGATCAGCTCCTCGCGGCCAATCAGCTTTAAGAGGCGCGGCCAGTGCTCGGGATTGGCCCGGCTGGTTAGAAGATAGACGTAATCATTGGGGCCGCCCGGCTTGCACGGATAGATGCCGTGAGGAGGGTTGCCGCCTGCCGGCTGCCGTTGTGCCGGCTTTCCGGTCTGTGCCTGCCTGATGAACATGCCGCGGCTGTAATGCATGACCGAATCCTGCATTGCCGCCTGCAGCCGCCGGCCCTTGCCCGTTGAAGCCCGTTGATAGAGCGCGCTGACGATGCTGAACGCCAGCAGCATGCCGGTGCCGGTGTCGCCGATCGTCGGTCCCGGTTTGATCGGCTTGCCGTCGCGCTCGCCGGTGATGCTCATCGCGCCGCCGCAGGCCTGCGCGATCGGGTCGAAGCACAGCCCCTTCTCGTAAGGGCTGCCTGCGCCGAAGCCTTTTACCTGGGCATAGATGATGCGTGGGTTGAGTTCGCTGACGACATCATAGCCGAGGCCCAACCTCTCGACGGCGCCGGGCGCGAAGTTCTCGGTGAAGACATCGGCTTTGCGGGCCATGTCCTTGACCAGCTCCAGACCACGTTCGGATTTGAGGTTGACGGTGATCGATTTCTTGTTGGCGTTGTACGCCATGAAATAATACGGGTCCGCGACGCCGCGGCGGCCGGCTTCACCGCCCTTCGGGGGCTCCACCTTGACGACTTCGGCACCCATCCAGGCGAGCGCCTCGGTGCAACTCGTCCCGGCCTCGAACTGTGTCAGATCGAGAACCTTGATGCCGGCGAGACAGTTTGGTGCTGCGGCGTTTCCATCCATGTTTCATTACTCCAGTGAAAGAAGGCCCCCACCCTAACCCCCCCGCTTGCGGGAGGAGGGTTAGGGTGGGGACTATTCGCCCGACTTCAGTTAAGCCCTTCCTGCTGCAGGGCGCGTTGCACGGCCGGGCGCGCCATCATCCGATCGAAGTGCGCCGATACGTTGGCGGGCAACTTCATGTTCAGTCGTTTGGCGGCCCAGAATTCCACGTAGAACAGCGCCGTATCGGCCGGCGAGAATTCATTGCCGGCAATATAGTTTTTGCTGGCCAATGCCTTGTCGAGCACGGCAAATCCCTTT
The DNA here is from genome assembly GCA_005884825.1 of Alphaproteobacteria bacterium. GTDB lineage: Bacteria > Pseudomonadota > Alphaproteobacteria > ATCC43930 > CGMCC-115725 > AP-15. Next base: position 892 of record VAZT01000084.1, on the reverse strand, counting down.
TCGACGACCTCGCGTCCGGCGCTCTTGACTGCGTCGTGGTCGGCGGCTGACGGCGCAAACCGTTCCGTGCGGAACAGCCGCGCGAAACCTTGCCCGTGCATGGTGCCGACAGCGTACTCCATCGCCTCCATTGCGCGGGTATCCGCTTCATCGTCCTTCGGCAGCAGATTGGCCTGACGGCCGAGCCAGCGGGCGATTACCGGAAACTCGGTCAGGACGGAGCCGTCGTCACGCTCCAGCGCCGGGACCTTTGCTTTGGGGCTCACGGAGGTAAAGGGAGGCTTGAATTGCGCGCCATCGCGAAGGTTCACCGGCTCGGTCTGGTAGGGTTTGCCGATTTCCTCGAGAAGAACGTGAATGCCGATCGAGCAGGCGCCGGGGGCGTAGTAGAGCTTCATCGCGGGTTCCTCGTCTGGTTGAAAGGCCGTGATGGGAGGGGCAAATTTACCACGTGGGATTCGATCGGCGAAGGCTGATGCTATTGCGAGCCTGGATTGCGGGCTTGTTGCTCGCCGCAGCTACGGTCGGACCGAGCGCGGCTCAAGAGCCCGATAGCGTGGAGGCTGTCGAGCCGGGCGGCCCGGGCGAGCTGACCAAGTGCCGCAACTGGCTCGTTGCCAGCTCCTGCAAGACGTATCACCACATCAGCCTGCCGCCAAGGATCACAGTCGGCGATACGATCACCGTCACCTTCGGCAGCAGCCGCAAGGAATACGAGTTCCCTGTCGCACGGATCGCCCATAAAGGCCGCCATTGCGCGATCTTCAGCGAGGCGGAAGGAGACCGTCACCAAATCGACAAGATCAACGTCGCCCCGTGTTACCGGGCGAGCACGGTGCGCTGAGCCCGGCCCGCCTCAAACGATCCCTTCTGCTCGCAGCGCCTCGACTTC
>VAZT01000571.1 GCA_005884825.1 Alphaproteobacteria bacterium | reverse complement strand
AACGCGGCGTGTGAACTGGCTCACAGGCTCGCTACCGCGCTATCCTGATAGGCACCCGAATTCCTCGCGGGATCGCGCCACAATTTAGTTGTCAGCCCACCTTGCGAGGCATTATTAACCTAGATTCGTTTTCGGAATAGCCTGATATCAGGGCAGGGCGGTCGGTAGCAGGAAATACGACAACCCTTGCGCCTTCGGCCGATGGGGGAGGGGTCAAATTGAAGTGGCTCAATTCGTTCGCCTTGGGCCTCGTCTCAATATTGGCCATGGGCGGAGTATGGCGCGGCGATGCCCGGGCACAACCGGAGCCGACAGAGGATAGCCTGCTTCGTTTCGAGGAGTTGCTGCGCAACCCCCACGATCCGAAAGCAAATCTCGCCTATGCGCGCGCGTTGGAGGCTGCCGGCCGAATCGAGGATGCCCGACGGGTCTATCAGAACGTACTCACACTCAACCCTAACGACTCGAGCGCAGTTGCCGCGCTCGCCTCACTTTCCCAAGCGCCGGTGCCGGCCCAAACCGACTACACGTTCAGCACGGGCGGAGCGATCGAAACGAACTCGGCGCGAAGGGATCCAAACTTTCGGCCGTTTTTCGACACGCTCGCCTTCGCCGAGTTCACGGTGAACGATCTGCGTCAATTGGGTAGCGTCAAGCTGCAATCCAATATCGGTGTGTTTTCGAATATTCACAACCGATATTCGCCCGGGGACATCAGTTACTTCGCGGTTGATAGTGGTCCTGTACTCGACTTGAGTGGCGCGGGTAAGCTGAGAACGGCTATCGGGGGCGAATACGTGCTGCAAGGGCCGTCGCCGATCGATGGCCACCGCGCGAGACAATTCGAGTTCGACGCCGGCAACGTTATCCTGAATTACATACCGACCAACAATTCACCCCTGCAATCGATCAATCTGCTCGTCGGATATGACAGTTTTCGTCCGTCAGGCTCGTTTCGCAGCGGCCCGGTGATCCGGATGACTGCGCCAATCCTGGCAGACGATCTGTTCCCGTTCTCTTCCGTTCTACTTGTCACGCCCGGATATGTCCTCAATGGGGCGCGCCAGCCGAGCGAAGCGCCCTTGCAGCCGGCGCATTACAATGAAGGGAATATCGAGCTGATCACTTTCACCCCGTTGGCCGAGAACCAGTTGGGGTCCGAACGGGTGGTTGGAATCCTCGGCGCGTTCCTGGCCGGAGACGTCTACAACAGCCACTCTCCCGGCCAGAGCGGTAGTCGGCGCGATGTGCGGCTCATTCCGAGGGTCGGTCTCCGCCTGCTCAAATTTGCGTACACACCTTTGCAGCTCGACTTGGATTACCGCTACGACCGGAATTTTTCGACAGAGTTCGCGGAGAGCTTCCGCGACAACATCTTTTCGTTGACCCTGACCTATCGGTTCTGAGGCGCGCTATGCCGGGAAAATGTGATCGCGAAACGCCGGGCAAGCGCCGGCCACCTGGAATCCCCCTGGTCGGAATGCTCGCCGTGATGGCGGTCTGCGCAGTGTTCAATCCCGCGCAGGTGGAGGCGCAGCAGCCGGCCGGTACGGCCCGCATTGTGGTTAATAACGTGACCAGCACCCGGCCCACCTCTCCCGAACGAATCGTGCTGCACGTTGGCAGCAATGTGATCCAGAACGAAGTCATCGATACTGCGGCAAACAGCGCGACGCTAATTGTTTTTCCGGACAATTCGCAGCTCGCGATCTGCCCTTCCGCCGAGGTTGTGCTCAGAAGCTTCGAACTGGGCCCGAAACCGACGCTGGCTGTCTTCATTCCAATCGGCTGTACGCGCTTCTCATCCGGCCTGCTGCTAAAAACTGCAAGTATCAACACGCCGTCGGCCGAGATCCGACCCTACGGGACGATTCTGACAGTCACTGTTTCGGCTCGCGGTGGAACAACGGTTTCGGTGGCAGATGGGTCCGCGAGCGTCACCGGCGCCGGCCGGACAGTCAGCGTCGGGACCGGCCAGTCGACCCTCGTAATGCGCGGCCAGCCGCCAACGCCGCCGGTGCCAACCCCGCCGGCACCACCGATAGTCACCGAGATGAATGCATTGCTAGTGGCAGCGGCGGCTCAAGATTTTGGAACGCGAGCGGCCGCAAGATCGCCCCCTAGCGAAGCGCCGCATGGTGCTAATATGTATTCACTTAACATCGATGGAAAGATCCAGTCGGAAATCGCTGGAGATGCCACTCCGGCTTTCGGGTGTGCCGGTTCGACCGGATCACTTGGCTCTCGCGGCACACACGGGGCTTGTGCATCCCGTTGAACGCACAGCTCGCCGGGAACCCGCTGAGACATACTCTACAATTGCTGGGCCTGGATCGTACGGCTCGGCAAGACGAGTTCGTCCTGTGCGGCGACCAGCGCCAATTCGCCGCTCGCGGAGCGCATCGTCGCTTCGATCACGCTATAGATCGCGGCGACGGTTGTGGCGAGCGCCTCAGGCAGCGGCTTGCCGCTGAGCAGCCAGCCCAGGAAGAGGGCGGCAACCGCATCGCCGCACCCGGTCGCCTCTATGGGCAGGC
>VAZT01000570.1 GCA_005884825.1 Alphaproteobacteria bacterium | reverse complement strand
ATCGGCCGACCGTCTACTGACGGTGTTGCGCGAGCGCGGCGTTTCGGACCTGCGTCGCGTCGCCGATGGCCGTGAGCTGGAAGCATTGCCGGGCTCGGCGGTCGGGCTCGCCGTATTGCCGGTCGAACAGGGCTTCGCGACCGACGACATGGTCCTGCTCGGCGAGCAGGACATCCTCGGCGACCGGCTCGCGCGCACGTCGCGCCGGCGGCGCAGCCTCGACCAGTTCATCACCGAGGCGACGGCGCTGACGCCGGGCGATCTCGTCGTCCATGACGATCACGGGATCGGCCGCTACGAGGCATTGGAGACGATCGACGTTGCCGGCGCGCCGCATGATTGCGTACGCGTGCTCTATGCCGGCGACGACAAGCTCTTCGTGCCGGTCGAGAACATCGAAGTCCTGTCGCGCTTCGGCTCGGAAGACGCCGGCGTGCAGCTCGACCGGCTCGGCGGGGTCGCCTGGCAGTCGCGCAAAGCGCGGGTTAAAAAGCGCATCCGCGACATCGCCGGCGAATTGATTCGCGTCGCCGCCGAGCGCCAGCTCCGCCCGGGCGACGTCGTGCAGCCGCCCGAGGGGATCTACGAGGAATTCGCCGCCCGGTTCCCTTATCCCGAGACCGAGGACCAGCTGAACGCGATCGCCGACACCTTCGCCGATATGGCCTCGGGCAAGCCGATGGACCGGCTGATCTGCGGCGATGTCGGGTTTGGCAAAACCGAGGTGGCGTTGCGCGCAGCCTTCATCGCGGCGATGGCCGGGTCACAGGTCGCGATCGTCGTGCCGACGACATTGTTGTCACGGCAGCACTACCGCAGCTTCACCGAGCGCTTTGCCGGGTTGCCGCTCCGGATTGGGCAGCTGTCGCGGCTGGTCCCCGCCAAAGTGGCGCGCGAGGTCAAGAAGGAACTCGCGGACGGACGGCTCGACATCGTGATCGGCACGCACGCATTGCTCGCCAAAGACGTCCGGTTTGCCCATCTAGGGCTCCTGATCGTCGACGAGGAACAGCATTTCGGCGTCGCGCAGAAGGAGAAGCTAAAGCAATTAAAGGCCGACGTCCATGTGCTGACGCTGACCGCGACGCCGATCCCGCGTACGCTGCAATTGGCGTTGTCGGGGGTGCGCGAGATGAGCCTGATCGCGACGCCGCCGGTCGACCGTCTGGCGGTGCGCACATTCGTGATGGCGTACGACCCGGTGACGATCCGCGAAGCGATCATGCGCGAGCGCGACCGCGGCGGTCAGATTTTCTATGTCGTCCCCCGCATCGCCGATCTCGACGACGTGCGCGAGCGGCTGCGCGAAAGCGCGCCCGAGATCAAATATGCGGTGGCGCACGGGCGCATGGCGCCCTCCGAACTCGAAGACGTGATGACCGCTTTCGACGAGCGCGCATTCGATCTGCTGCTGTCGACCAACATCATCGAGAGCGGGCTCGACATCCCGTCAGCCAATACGATGGTGGTGCACCGCGCCGACATGTTCGGGCTGGCGCAACTCTACCAGCTGCGCGGACGCATCGGGCGCAGCAAGGTCCGTGGCTACGCCTATCTGACCCTGCCGGAGAAAAAGAAGCTCGCCCCGACGGCGCAGCGCCGGCTCGAAGTCATGCAGACCCTGGACACGTTGGGCGCCGGCTTCCAACTGGCGAGCCACGATCTCGATATCGCTGCAGCCCGCACCGACGGCAGCGAGGAAGGGCCTCGCGAGGATTGGAGCCCACAGATCACAATCGGCACGCCGGTCTTGATCCCGGAGAATTATGTCCCCGATCTCGGCGTGCGGCTCGGGCTCTATCGCCGCATCGCCGGGCTCGCGGACCGCCGCGAGATCGACGGCTTCGCCGCCGAGCTGATCGACCGCTTCGGGACGCTCCCAACCGAAGTCGAGAACCTACTCGAAATCATCGCGATCAAGCGCTATTGCCGCGAAGCGGGCATCGAAAAACTCGAAGCGGGCCCCAAGGGCGCCGTCATCTCACTGCGCGACACCCGTTTTGGAAATCCTGCGGGACTCGTCGACCTGATCCAGCGCAACGCCGGCACCCTGAAGCTCCGCCCCGACCACAAGATCCTTTATCAGCGCAACTGGGACGACGCCAAAGCCCGCCTCACCGGCGTCGCCAAACTGGTGCAAGCCCTCGCCAAAATCGCCCGTACCGCCCAACCGGAGGCCGCTGCACAATTGCCGAAGCCGGCGCCGTCAGTGGCAAAGCCGAAGGTGGCGCGAAGGGCGTGAGCACGTAGCGTGGGTTGAGCTACCGAGGCTGGGAAAGAATTGAGATGAAGGGTTGCAGAACGGCGTTGCGTCCTTCGAGACGCACGGCGCCGATCCTGCGGATGACAATTTCTTGCCCAGCTTTTTCGCAATTATAGCCGATGGGTCAGGCAGGTGACGTACTCTCTTTTAGGGGCTTAAGAAAATAGACGATCATATAATTGCCATATTAGCATTCTAGTCTGCGGCCGTTCGGCACCCGCGAGCGGGTGGGCGATTGCGATCGAAGGAGCGGGCGCTGCCTGATCTCGACCAGATAAAACAGGGCGAACAGGAGCACGCGACGGCTGCGAGCAACTTATCCGCGTTGGCACGTCGACTGCGCCGATGTCCGAAAGAAATTTTCCAAGGTGTGAAGCAGCTCACATGCATTTGGGGGAGGCGGAGCAAGATTCGTGTTTGGAGCTGCTATGAGCTTCCCCAGGGCACCTCTTTTGGCGCGGATAAGACCTTCGTTCGTAGGGAGCGGGCCATGAGTATCGCAAGTAGTGAACAGCACCCTGCGCCGACTGGGCACCGCAGGTTCGGAACGGGGGTTCCGCATTCTCCGCTGACGATCGGTTTGGGGTTTGCCGTAGCCATTGCCGTGGCGTCGCTGATCGCGCCCCGCGACAACAGGGCTCCCGATCAACCGGCTAACCTCGACAGCCCGCATCCTTTTCTGACGCAGGTAAAAGCCTCGGTTGATCCCCTTACTCATTGGCAACCGCGCGCGGGGCAGATCCGGATCACTCTCGAGAGCACCGGGAACGCCAATCTCGCCGATAGCAACCTTTCCGTCTACTTTCGCTGGCGGACGAAGTCCAACACTGGCCATTGGACGCGGACGCCCAATGTCCATGTCGTGGATCTGCAGAACGCTCAAAAGCTGACCGTCGCGGCTGAGGTTCCCGAGCTGCCTCCCGCGCCGTTGAACGGCATTCTGGGCTGGATATCCGGCAATGGCGATGGGGTCGGGGAATTTCTGGGTCTCGTGCCGGTCGCGGAGGTCTGGATCTCGGCGCAAGCTAATCGCAATGCCAGTGATGCGGCGTTGGCCGATGTCGTTGAACCGATCGGCATCACAAACACGTGGGGGGCTCTGGGAGCAGCCCTCGGCGCCGTCGTTCTGCTTGCCTGGTTCCTCAAGGGGTTCAAGCCGGCCGGTCTCAAGGGCTCCAATCTTTTCCTGCAGATGATCGAGACCCGAGGTCGCCGGGCCAGCTTGTCCCAATTTCAGATCGTCCTCTGGATGTTCGTGATCGGCGCGGCGACGGCCTACGTGATGGTGCTCTCCGGAAATCTCATTCCGCTCACCGAAGGCACCCTCGCCCTTCTCGGCATCAGCGGTCTTGCGACCCTCGGTTCACAGCTCGCGCCCCGCGGTACGGCAGACCAGGAAGAGGCGGTTGCGGCGAGAGAGGCGGTTGCGGAGCCGAGCTGGCGAGACCTGATCGCCTCGGATGGCGAGATCGATGTGACCCGACTGCAGATGCTGTTTTTCACCGTTCT
>VAZT01000569.1 GCA_005884825.1 Alphaproteobacteria bacterium | reverse complement strand
ACGCGCGGTTTGCAGATCCTGGTCAATCTCGACCACCGCGGCGCGGTCGGGGCCGACCCGCTGGTCGGCGACGGGTCCGGCTGCCTCATCCAGATGCCGGATGCGCTGCTGCGCGATTGGGCGGCGCGCCACGGGCTGACCCTTCCCGACCCCGGCCGGTACGCGGTCGCGATGTGCTTTCTGCCCTGGGAGGAGCGGGCGCGCGCCATCGCGATCGAGCATGTCGAGGCTTTCATCCAGGCGGAGGGACAAACCCTGATGGGTTGGCGCGACGTGCCGACCGATACGACCGGCCTCGGCGCCAAGGTCATCGAGACGATGCCGTGGATCAGCCAGGCGATCGTCGCCTGCAGCCCCGAAATCGCCGACCAGGACGCCTTCGAGCGCAAGATCCTGACGATCCGCAAGCAGGCCCTGAACAGCGTCGCGGCATTGGCCGAGTACCACGGAATGCCGGAGCTGCGGCACCTCTACATGCCGTCCTTCTCGACCCGCACCCTCGTCTACAAGGGCCTGCTGCTGGCTCCGCAGGTCGGAAGCTTTTACGAGGACCTGCGCAACCCGCTGACGGTTTCCGCGCTCGCCTTGGTGCATCAGCGGTTTTCGACCAACACCTTCCCATCGTGGCGGCTTGCCCACCCATACCGGTTCATCTGCCACAACGGCGAGATCAACACGGTGCGCGGCAATGTCAATTGGATGGCGGCGCGCCGGCAGGCGATGACCTCCGAGCTGCTCGGCCCCGATCTTGCGAAAATGGTGCCGCTGATCGGGCCGGGACAGTCGGACACCGCCTGCATCGACAATGCGCTCGAGCTTCTCGTCATCGGCGGCGGCTATTCGCTCGCCCATTCGATGATGATGCTGATCCCCGAGGCCTGGGCCGGCAACCCGCTGATGGACCCGCAGCGCCGGGCGTTTTACGAATACCACGCCGCGCTGATGGAGCCGTGGGACGGGCCGGCGGCGATCGCCTTCACCGACGGCCGCCAGATCGGCGCCACGCTCGACCGCAATGGCCTCAGGCCGGCGCGCTACATCGTCACCGACGATGATCACGTGATCATGGCGTCGGAGGCCGGGGTACTGCCGGTCCCGGAGGAGAAGATCACCCGCAAGTGGCGGCTGCAGCCGGGCAAGATGCTGCTGATCGACTTTGAAGAAGGCCGCATCGTCGACGACGACGAGATCAAACGCAAACTGGCTGCCGAGCATCCTTACGCGGCGTGGCTTGAAGCGACCCAATTCAATTTATCGGACTTGCCCGACCTGGCGGAGGAGCACCGAGACGAGTTCGCTCGGGCGACGGTGCCGACCCTGCCCAACGACCCGACGACGCATCTCGAGCAACAGCAGGCTTTCGGCTACACACAGGAGGACATCCAGTTCTTCCTCGAGCCGATGGCGCGCGACGGGGACGATCCGGTCGGCTCGATGGGCACCGACACGCCGATTGCCGCGCTGTCGAACCACCCGAAGCTGCTCTACAACTATTTCAAACAGAATTTCGCGCAGGTCACCAACCCGCCGATCGATCCGATCCGCGAGCAATTGGTGATGTCGCTGGTCTCGATGATCGGACCACGGCCGAACCTCTTGGGGCACGAGGCCGGCACGCATTACCGGCTCGAAGTCTCGCAGCCGATCCTGACCAATGGCGATCTGAAGAAGATCCACGCGATCGAGAAATTGGTCAGCGCGTTCCGCACCGATACGCTCGACACTACCTGGGCGGCGGTCGAGGGTGCAGACGGCATGGCGCCGGCGCTCGAACGGCTGTGCTATGAGGCGACCCTGGCCGTCGAAGCCGGGCACAACATCCTGATCCTGTCCGACCGCGCGACTTCGGCCGAGCGGGTGCCGATCCCGGCCCTGCTCGCGACATCGGCGGTCCACCACCACCTGATTCGCCAGGGTCTTCGCACGTTGACCGGCATCGTCGTCGAGACTGGCGAGGCGCGCGAGGTGCATCATTTTTGTGCATTGGCGGGCTATGGCGCGGAGGCGATCAACCCTTATCTCGCCTTTGCCACGCTCGAGCAGCTGCGCGTCCAGAACGATCTGCCGCTCAGCGCCGAACAGGTGCAGAAGAATTATATCAAAGCGGTCGGCAAGGGGATCCTCAAAGTCATCTCCAAGATGGGGATCTCGACATACCAGTCCTATTGCGGGGCGCAGATCTTCGACGCGGTCGGTCTCGCCAGCGATTTCGTCGAGAAATACTTCACCGGCACGGCGACGACGATCGAAGGCGTGGGGCTGCGCGAGATCGCCCAGGAGGCGGTCGCGCGGCACAAGAACGCTTACGGCGACAACCCGCTCTATGCGGACATGCTCGATCTCGGCGGCGATTACGCCTTTCGACTGCGCGGCGAGGACCATGCCTGGACGCCGCAATCAGTCGCCAAATTGCAGCATGCGGTGCGCGGCAACTCGCCCGCCGATTACCGGGCCTTTGCGGCAACGATCAACGAGCAGAGCGAGCGGCACCTGACGATCCGCGGGTTGATGTCGTTCAAATTCGCCTCGGCCCCGGTGCCGCTCGACCAGGTC
>VAZT01000568.1 GCA_005884825.1 Alphaproteobacteria bacterium | reverse complement strand
GGAAAATCACCGTATCGTCACCAACCCGATGGAGCCGCGCGGCGTCATTGGGCTTTGGGATGCGGAGCGCGGCCGTTACACGGCCTATGTCTCGAGCCAGAGCATTCACGCGACGCGCGACAATACTGCGCGTGCATTGGGTGTGCCGCCCAGTGCGGTGCGATTTGTCGCGCCTGATGTCGGCGGCGGCTTCGGCGCCAAGAACTTCATTTATCCCGAGCATGTGCTGATCCTCTGGGCGGCGAAGCGCGTCGGCCGCCCGGTCAAATGGATCGCCACCCGCAGCGAAGGTTTCCTCTCCGACCATCAGGCACGTGATCATCGCGCCGAGGCTGCCTTGGCGCTGGATGCCACCGGCCGCTTTTTGGCATTGCGCGTCAACAGCACCGCCAATGCCGGGGCCTATCTGGTCAGCGCGGGGGGCGTGCAGACCTTCCAATACGCCCATCTGCCGGGCACAGTCTACCGCATCCCAGCGATCGAGCTGCAGGTCAGCGCCGTGCTGACCAATACGGCGCCGATCGGCGTCACCCGCGGTCCGGGCTTTGCCGAGGCGGTCAACATCATCGAGCGGCTGATCGACAAGGCGGCCCGGCAATGCGGTTTCGATCGCGCCGAGCTGCGGCGCATCAACATGGTCCCGGCCGAGGCGATGCCGATGACGAATGCTTTTGGCAATACGGTCGACAGCGGTGCGTTCGCGCAGACTTTCGACCGCGCACTGGCGGCGGCCGATGTCGAGGGCTTTGCGGCGCGGCGCCGCGACAGCGAGGCGCGGGGCCTTTTGCGCGGACTCGGTTTCGCGTACCATATCAAAGGCACCGGCGGCTCGCCGCACGAGAATGTCGACATCCGCTTCGAGGCAGACGGCACCGTGTCGCTGATCACCGGCACGCAGACCATCGGGCAGGGCCACGAGACGACCTTTCCGCAGATCCTCGCCGATCGGCTCGGTCTGCCGAACGAGCGTATCCGGCTGGTCCAGGGCGACACCGACCGGATCCCGCTGGGCGGCGGGCACGGCA
>VAZT01000567.1 GCA_005884825.1 Alphaproteobacteria bacterium | reverse complement strand
GAAATTGAACCGCAAGGTCGAGAAGCCCCGGCGCACAAAGCACTGGTATAAGGCGTACACCACCTTGTTGTGCATCGTGCCGCCCTGTTGCGGATGGGGATGCAGAACCAGCGCCATCGGCGCTGCCGCAACACGGGCATGATGGTAGCGCGCCTCGATTCGGCCATCCGGGCCGTTGATGATCACGTCGGGCATTTTCGATCCAGCTTAAATCCCACTACGGCAGTCGGAGATTGTCGCGCCGTGGGTATCTCTATGTGTCCGCAATTCTTGATCACGTTCGTCGGACAATTATATCTTCGCTCGGGCCGCCTCCGCGAGGCGGCGCGGTCCCGCGCCAGCAGCGCTAAGCCTAACATAGATAGGGATTGCGATGCTTTTTAAAAACCTGCGGGAACAAATAGACGCAACTCTTGCCCGTGATCCCGCTGCGCGGTCGCGGCTGGAAGTAGTGTTGTGCTACCCCGGGTTTCATGCGCTCCTCTATCACCGCTTCGCGCATTGGCTATGGCAACGCGGTTGGCTGCTTGCCGGCAGGTTCGTCTCGCATCTCGGCCGTGTGCTCACCGGCATTGAAATTCACCCTGGGGCACGCATCGGCAAGCGGGTATTCATCGATCACGGGATGGGCGTGGTGATCGGCGAAACCGCCGAGGTGGGTGACGATGTCACGCTCTATCAAGGCGTGACGCTCGGCGGTACTTCGTTGACGCGAGGTGCGAAGCGGCATCCCACGATCGGCAACGGCGTCATTGTCAGTTCGGGTGCACAAGTCCTCGGACCATTCCGGGTGGGTGACGGGGCGCGTATCGGCGCCCAGGCCGTCGTCCTTTCCGAGGTGCAGGATGGTGCAACGATGGTTGGTATCCCGGCGCGCCCGGTGGGCCGTCGCAGCGACCCGACGACCGAACCCGCGTTCCAGCCCTACGCCGTTTGCGGCGACATACCGGACCCGATCGCCCGCGCCCTCAATGGATTGCTGGACGAGGTCACGAGCCTGAAGGCGCGAATCGCGGAGCTTGAGCAGGAAAGGGCAGTGCAAGAACCGGCTCTCGATCCGGCTTCGGGCGAGCAACGATCGCTCCGGCTGGTCGCCAGTTCCGGCGGGAACGGCACTGACAGCGATTGAGGACGGCTCTAGAGTTTGAGGACCGGAAAATGAGGTTGAGCACCAAGGGGCGCTACGCGGTGATGGCAATGGTTGACCTTGCCCAGCACAGCGGTGGCGACCCGGTCTCGCTCGCCGAAATCGCCGAACGGCAGGAAATCTCGCTGTCCTACCTCGAGCAGCTCTTCGCGATGCTGCGCAAGAATGGGCTCGTCAAGAGCGTGCGCGGCCCGGGCGGCGGTTATCTGCTGGCGCACGACCGCGGCGAGACGCGCATTGCCGACATTATTCTGGCGGTGGACGAGCCGATACGCGCTACCCGCTGTGCTCCGGGCGCGCCGGTCGGCTGCCGCGGCAATCGGACCCGATGTCTCACCCACGATTTGTGGGAAGAGCTCGGCAATCAGATCCACCTGTATTTGAGCTCGGTGTCACTAGCCGATGTCTGCGAGCGCCGCGTCCTCGGGACGAGTGGCCGGGTCCACTGTGAAACATTCCGCACCCCCGCCGCTGCAGGCCGGCGCGTCACATCGTCGAACGCGCCCGGGAGCCGGTGGCGGCTCTGCTCGGTGACGTGGATCCGAGCGCCGTCATCTTCGTTAGCGGTGGGACCGAAGCCAATCACCTCGCCCTCATCGGCACCGGCCGCGAGCGGGTCCTCGTTTCGGCGGTCGAGCATGATTCGGTCCGTCATGCGGTCCCGGCCGCCGAAATCATTCCAGTCGGTCCCGAGGGGATCGTCGACCTCGACGCGCTCGACCGGCTGCTCGGCGCCGATCTACGCCCTGCCCTGGTATCGGTGATGTATGCCAATAACGAGACCGGCGTCATCCAGCCAGTGGCCGAGATCGCCGCGATTGTGCGGCGGAATGGCGCCTTGTTCCATTGTGACGCCGTCCAGGCCGCCGGCAAGCTCGCCCTCGAGGCCGGCGCGATCGGCGCCGACCTCGTCACTTTGTCCGCCCACAAGATCGGCGGCCCGACGGGGATTGGCGCTCTTGTGGTGACTGGCGGGATCGAGCTTGCGCCGCTGCTGCGCGGCGGGGGCCAGGAGCACCGACGGCGTGCCGGAACCGAGAACCTGCCCGGGATTGCGGGCTTCGCCGCCGCTGCCGCCGCGGAAATCGCCGACTATGAAAGGGTCGCTGCATTGCGCGACGGATTGGAAGCGGAGATCGCCATGACTGCCCGCGACGCCGTCGTGCTCGGCGCCGCAGCAAATCGCTTACCCAACACCTCGGCGATCGCGATGCCCGGCGTCGCTGCCGAGACGCAGGTCGTCGCGCTCGATCTCGACGGCGTCATGGTCAGCGCCGGCGCCGCCTGTTCTTCGGGCAAGGTTGGGCCGAGCCACGTACTGGCGGCGATGGGGGTCGCTCCCGAGATCGCTGCCTCGACGATCCGGGTCAGCCTGGGCTGGAGCTCGAGTGAGGCCGAGATCGACCATTTCCTCAGGGCTTGGACCGCGCTCTACCGGCGCTGCCGCCGTCTCGCCGAAGGGGCGCGCGCGGCATGACGTCGAGTCTTGCTGATCCGCGTCCACGGCTTTCCTTCGAGCCGGTGGTCAACACGCCGCCCGTCTATCTCGACAACCAATCGACGACACCGGTCGACCCGCGCGTCCTCGAGGCGATGCTGCCGTACTTTACCGAGCATTTCGGCAACCCGCACAGCACCAGCCACGCTTACGGCCGTGTCGCGGCCGAGGCCATCGAGCGCGCCCGCGGCGAGATCGCTGCGCTGATCCAAGCTGGCCCGCGCGAGATCGTCTTCACCTCAGGCGCCACCGAAGCGAACAACCTGGCGATCAAGGGCGCGGCGCATTTCGCCCGCGCTCACCCGGAGAATGGGCAGGTGCGCGATCACATCGTGGCGCTGCAGACCGAGCACAAATGCGTGCTCGAAAGCTGCCAGGAATTGGAGCGGGAAGGCTTTACGGTGACCTACCTGCCGGTCGAGCCAGACGGTCTCGCCTCGCTCGCCGCGCTCGAGGGGGCGCTGTCCGAGCGAACGCTTCTCGTGTCGGTCATGGCCGCGCACAACGAGATCGGGGTCATTCAGCCGCTCGCCGAAATCGGTGCACTGTGCCGCTCCAAGGGCGTGCTGTTCCACACCGATGCGGCGCAGGCCTTCGGCAAGATCCCGCTCGATGTCGGGGCTATGAAGATCGACCTGCTGTCGATTTCCGGCCACAAGATCTATGGGCCCAAAGGTATCGGCGCGCTCTACATCCGTCGTCGGCCGCGGGTGCGACTGCTGCCGCTGATCGATGGCGGCGGCCAGGAGCGCGGCTTGCGCTCGGGAACCTTGCCGACGCCGCTCTGCGTCGGGCTCGGCCGCGCGGCGGCGATCGCCGGCGCCGAAATGGCCGAAGAAGCGAAACGACTTCGGCGCCTCAGAGACACCCTTTTGCGAAACCTCGCCCGACGCGTCCCAGGCCTTTGCGTCAACGGCGACGTCGAGCAACGGCTGCCCGGCAGTCTCAACCTGTCCTTTCCCGAGATTCCGGCGCTGACGCTGATCGAGGCGGTTCCGAGCATCGCGATCTCGACTGGCTCGGCCTGCACCTCGGCGTCGGTCGAGCCCTCTTATGTGCTGCGCGCGCTCGGGCTTCCTGATACGCTCGCCAACGCCTCGATTCGTATCGGGCTCGGGCGCTTCACCACGGCGGCGGAGGTAGATTTCGCCGCGGATGCATTGGCAGCTGCCGCAAACCGGCTGACACGGCAGGAGGACATACCCACATAATCGTGCGGGATTTGGTTCGAGCCGGTGTCAGATAATTCGCAGTCGGAGATCGAGTGATGGCGAGAAAGCAGGCCTTGTCGGTAACGGACGCCGCGGCGCAGCGCATCCAGGCGCTTCTCGACAACCGTGGCAAGCAGTCCGTCGGAGTTCGCATTGGCGTGCGGTCGCGCGGCTGCTCTGGCCTCAGCTACACGCTCGAATATGCCGACGAGAAGGGCAAGTTCGATGAGGTCGTCGAAGACAAGGGCGTGACGATCCTGGTCGATCCAAAAGCGATCATGTTCATTCTCGGCACCGAGATGGATTACGTCGAGGAGAAGCTGCAGAACGGATTTACCTTCCGCAACCCTAACGAGAAGGGGCGTTGCGGCTGCGGTGAATCGTTTCACGTTTAACGGGCCACATTTAGCGGGCCGCAATCAGCGGGTTGGCGTGAAGCTGTTCCAAATCGAGGAGCCGGAAGGAGGGCCGGCTGATCCGAGCGCCCCGGGAGCCGCG
>VAZT01000566.1 GCA_005884825.1 Alphaproteobacteria bacterium | reverse complement strand
TCCGGCGGAGCCCGACGGATCGGTGTACCCGGTGACCTGAACAGATCCGGGTGGTCGTGCCTTGTAATCATCTGCCGCGAACCTGACGACCTCCTTCCCGGCTGGCCCCAGCTGCGAGCTGTTGTAGTCGAAATACACGGTATAGGTCATCGGCGGCGGTGGAGGAGGGGGCGGGGGTGGAGGATTCGTGGCGACGGGCGGCGGCGGAGACTGCTGGGCGCACGCGGCGATCGCGATCAACGAGCAGACCAGAAAAAAGCGCTTCATCTGTTCCTCCCGCAGTTGAACGCAGCAGGTTAAGATGAAATCGCCGATCGCGCCAGACCAAACACCGCTCAGCCGCCAACGGCTCCCTGTGTGTTCACATAAACCGAATAGAGCGATTGGCTGGCCGCCATGAACAAGCGGTTTCGCTTGCGCCCGCCAAAGCACAGATTCGCGCAGCGCTCGGGCAGTGTGATATGGCCTATCATCGTCGCGTCGGGGGCAAAGACGGCGACGCCGTTGAGGCCCGGAATCATGCCCCAGCCGCACCACAGATTGCCTTCGACATCGCAGCGGAAGCCGTCGGGTGTTCCCTCGCCTGCGTTGATGAAGAGGCGCCTATTGGCGAGCCTGGTGCCGTCGTCGACCACGTCGAAAACGCTGATGAGACGCGGCCTGGCGCGCGACTCGACGATGTAGAGCTTGCCCTCGTCGGGCGAAAAGCAAAGACCGTTGGGCCCGTTGATGTCGCCGGTTACGACCGTGGCGGCGGCGGTCCTGCCGTCCACGCGATAGACGTTGGTCGGCAACTCCGGGGCCGCCTGCTCGCCCTCGTAATTGCCGAGAATCCCGAAGGGCGGATCGGTGAACCAGACTGACCCGTCCGATTTGACGACCACGTCGTTCGGCGAGTTGTAGAGCTTGCCCTCGTCGGGCGAAAAGCAAAGACCGTTGGGCCCGTTGATGTCGCCGGTTACGACCGTGGCGGCGGCGGTCCTGCCGTCCACGCGATAGACGTTGGTCGGCAACTCCGGGGCCGCCTGCTCGCCCTCGTAATTGCCGAGAATCCCGAAGGGCGGATCGGTGAACCAGACTGACCCGTCCGATTTGACGACCACGTCGTTCGGCGAGTTGAGCCGCTTGCCCTCAAACCGGTCGAGAAGGACGGTGATCGAGCCGTCATACTCGGTGCGGGTGACCCGGCGCCCCTCGTGCTCGCAGGTGACGAGCCGCCCCTGGCGGTCGCGGGTATTGCCGTTGGCGTGGTTGGAGGGCTTGCGATAGACGTTCGCCGCGCCGGTTTCCTCGTCCCAGCGCATGATCCGATTGTTCGGGATGTCGCTCCATAACAGGTAACGGCCGTCGCCGAACCACACCGGGCCTTCGGCCCACCGAAACCCTGTCGCCAGACGCTCGACCGCCGCATTGAATGGCGGCT
Source organism: Alphaproteobacteria bacterium (assembly GCA_005884825.1). Classification (GTDB taxonomy): domain Bacteria; phylum Pseudomonadota; class Alphaproteobacteria; order ATCC43930; family CGMCC-115725; genus AP-15. The sequence goes on along the minus strand of VAZT01000566.1, from coordinate 3,675 downwards.
TGATGTCGTCGAAGCGCGGGTCGAGCGTGTGGATGGCAGGGTCCGGATAGCTTTCGGCGGATTGCCACCGCGGTGTCGGCGCAAGCGGCGTCGCCATCCCCAATGCGGGGGCCGTATTTGTGTTCATCCGATTGTCCCTCCCGAAACTCCCTCTCCGCCCTTTGCGGGCGGAGAGGGTCTCCCCAAACCGGCGGAGAGGGCGCGGATTTAGATGATCTTTTCCTCGCGCAGTGCAGCGAGCTCTTGCGCCGAGAGGCCGAGCAACTCGCCATAAACCGCATCGGAGTCTGCGCCGAGCAGCGGGGCGGCGGTAATCGGCACTTTGGAGCCGCTCATCTTGACCGGCCAGCCCGGCATCTTGAAGTCGCCGCGCACCGGATGCTTGACGGTCACGAAGATCTCCCGGCGGTTGAGGTCGGGATCGTTCGACAACTCCATCGTATCCATGATCGCGCCGGCTGGGATCCCCTGCTCGCCGAGCCGCTGCATGACTTCCATCTTGTCATGGTGGATCGTCCACTCGGCGATCATCTCGTCGACCAAATGGCGGTTCTTGAACCGCTCTTGCGGGCTGTCGAAGCGGGGGTCGCCGATCAGGTCTTCGCGGCCCATAATCTTCAAAAGCCGTTCCCAATGCTGGGGATTGGCCCGTGAAGTATAGATATAGCAATAATCGTTGGGACCGTCGCCTTTGCATTTATAGGTCTCGCTCGGCGAGTTGGTGCCCATGATGCTCTGATTACCCGTGCGCGGCGCGGCTATGCCCCACAGCGCCTGGGCGGCGTAGGAGATGCGGCTGTAATTGATGACGCATTCCTGCATCGCCAGCTGGATACGCTGGCCCTCGCCGGTGAGTTGGCGTTGGTAGAGCGCGGCGAGAACGCCGATCGCGCCGTGCAACCCGGTGCCGGTGTCGCCGATCGTTGGGCCGGGCTTGAGCGGGCGACCACCACATCGTAGCCGAAGCCGAGCCGCTCGATGACGCCAGGGGCGAAATTCTCGGCGAAGACGTCGGCTTTCTCGATCAGCCCGCGCAACAGGGCGCGGCCCTTGTCGGTCTTGAGATTGGCGGTGACGCTGCGCTTGTTGGCGTTGAGCAGCATGAAATAATGCGAGTCGACGCCCTTTTTGTCGGTCGAGGCGCCACGGCCCTGCTCGCCCTTGGTCGGCTCCTCGACCTTGATCACCTCGGCGCCGAGCCAAGCCAAGGTTTGGGTCAAGGATGTCCCTGCCTCGAATTGGGTCAGGTCCACCACCCTCACACCATGCAAGGCACCGCGTTGCGCCGTGGTGGCCTGGTCGGTGGCGCCGGGCGTTGGGTCGTTAGGCATATGATTCCCTCCTGGTCGTAGTCGGTTCCCGCCGCGCGCTGCCTGATCCTTTGGTCTATCGGGCGACGGGTTCAAAGCTGGTTACGGGCCTTACCCTGGCAACAGGATCATGTTCGGACTGTCAGCCTTCTTCGCGCCGCCGTCAACGCCAAATGCCCGCGGGCTGGGTTTCCGCTTGTCGCGATTTCTGAGCAAGGGCATCCTGAACGCGCTCGAGGAGATCTCCCGGAGAGGCCCATGACGAGTGCCGCCGTCCGCCTTGTCGCACCGTCCGGCCCGGAGGAGCTGATCGCCCGCGCCAAGGCGATGCTGCCCGAGATCCGGGAGTTGGCCGAAGAGACCGAGCGCAACCGGACGATCGCGCCGCACATAATCGGCAAGATCCGCGATGCGGAACTGCTGCGGACCTGCCGGCCAAAGGAGTTCGGCGGCTTCGAATACGACGCCGTGGTGGCGCTCGAGATCGCGCTGGCGGTATCGGCGGCTTGCGCGTCGACCGGATGGGCGCTCAACGGCGCCCTCTCCAACGGCATTTCGTTCGGTCATTACCCGCTCGAGACCCAGCGCGAATTATGGGGCGGCGGGGACGACCCGTTCACTTGCGCCTGTTTCGCCCCGACTGGCGCGGCAATGCCGACGGAGGGCGGTTACGTGCTGAGCGGCAAGTGGTCGTTCGCCAGCGGTTGCGATCATTCGAGCTGGATCAGGCTCGGCGCCCTGATCACGCCGCCGGGTGGTGCGCCGCCCCATGAGGGCGCGTTTTTTCTGCTGCCGATCGGCGATGTCGAGATCGAGGACAATTGGTTCGTCTGTGGACTGTCGGGGACCGGCAGCAAAAACATCATCGTGCACGAGGCTTTTGTGCCGCAGCACCGCGTGCTGTTGTTCGCCGATACGCGCTCGGGCCGCACGCCCGGCGCGCGGCACCACAAGAACCCGCTCTACCGCCTGCCACTGCTGGTGGTCGGCGCCACGATGCTGGCCTCAACCGCGGTCGGCGCCGCCAAGGGGGCGCTCGAGGCCTATCTGGCGATGACGACCGGGCGCGAGACGCGCGGCGCCTTGGCCGGCGGCGGGCTTGCGATGGCCCAATTCGCCACCGTGCAATTGCGCGTCGCGGAAGCCTCTGCCGCGATCGAGGCGGCGGAGATGATCCTGGTGACAGATCTGCAGAGCGCGATGGAAAAATTGCGCGCCGGCGAGGAGATCACGGTCGCCGACCGCATCCGTTGCCGCCGCAACCAGGCTTATGCGACCAAGCTCGCCCTGCAGGCCGTGGAGGCGCTCAACGCCTCGACCGGCGGCTATGGCCTGATGCTCAGCAATCCGGTGCAGCGCGCCTGGCGCGACGTCAACGCCGTCGCCCGCCATGTCAGCCTCAATTGGGACGCGGTCGGCACGATGTACGGCCAGCATGCCTTCGGTCTCGAGCCGCGCGGCCAATATTAGCCCAGTAGACCGAATGGATCTGTGATGGCGGCGCACCAGTACATCTATGTGATGAAGGGCTTGAACAAGACCTACGCCGGCGGGCGCGAGGTGCTGAAGGACATCTCGCTGTCGTTTTTGCCGGGGGCCAAGATCGGGGTGCTGGGGCCGAACGGAGCCGGCAAATCGACCTTGCTGCGCATCATGGCTGGCGACGAACGAGAGTTTGCCGGCGAGGCTTGGGCGGCGGAGGGCGCGCGGGTCGGCTATCTGCCGCAGGAACCGGCGCTCGATGCATCGAAGGACGTATTCGGCAATGTCGTTGAGGGCCTCGCCGAGACCAAGGCTCTGCTCGACCGCTTCGAGGCGGTCAGCGCGCGCTTTGCTGAGGACCCCTCGGAAGCCGAGATGGACGCGCTGATCGCCGAACAGGGCGAATTGCAGGAAAAAATCGAGCAGGCCGGCGCTTGGGACCTCGACCGCACCGTCGAGATCGCGATGGACGCGCTGCGCTGTCCGCCAGGCAATGCAGAGGTCGCCAATCTGTCGGGCGGCGAGCGGCGGCGGGTGGCATTGTGCCGGCTTCTGCTGCAGCGGCCCGACCTGCTGCTGCTCGACGAGCCGACCAACCATCTCGACGCCGAATCGGTGGCCTGGCTGCAGCGCTTTCTGGAAGACTACCCCGGCACCGTCGTGACTGTCACTCACGACCGCTATTTTCTCGATGAGGTGGCTGGTTGGATCCTCGAGCTCGATCGCGGCCGCGGCATCCCGTACGAGGGCAATTATTCGGGATGGCTCGACCAAAAGCAGCAGCGGCTCGAACAGGAAGGGCGCCAAGAAGCGGCGCACCGCCGCACCCTCGAACGCGAGCTCGAATGGGTGCGGCAGAGCCCGCGGGCTCGCCAGGCGAAGA
>VAZT01000565.1 GCA_005884825.1 Alphaproteobacteria bacterium | reverse complement strand
GCGTAGTTCTTTTGCGAGAGGCGGGTGAAGTGGCGCACGACCTGCGGCTCGCTGAGCCCCGGAAGACCGATAATGCCTTGCCGATCGAGGCCGCCGAGGCGGTCGCAAAATGTCGCCGGCTCGGGCAGATCGACCCCGCAATGCCCCGGTGAATCCTGCTCGAAGATCAGCGGTTCTTCGATCTGCAGCCCACGATTGCCGGTAATGGTCTCGAACGGTGCCGCCGAAATTTCCGGGGGGTGAACGCTGACGGCCCGGCTCCAATCATTCATGACAGCACCTTGCGCAAGGCCGCTTCGAGCCGGCCCATGTCTTCTGTGGTCGTCATCTCGGTCGCCGCCACGAGCAGGATGTCCGCTACCGCTTTGTTGTCCGGGTAGAAGCGGCTGACCGGAACCCCGGCGAGGACGCCCCTCGCGGCGACCAGCTCGACAATTTCTGCCGCGGGCCGCGGCAGCTGCACCGCGAATTCGTTGAAGAAGGTGCGATTAAGGAGGCGTATCCCAGGCACCTTTTCGAGCCGCTCGGCGAGCGCGACGGCCGCGGCATGGTTGAGGCGCGCGAGCCGCGTCATCCCCGCTTCCCCGAGCAGCGCGAGATGAATTGTGAAGGCAAGCGCGCACAATCCGGAATTGGTGCAGATGTTGCTGGTGGCCCGTTCGCGCCGAATGTGCTGCTCACGGGTCGACAGGGTCAGGACCCAGCCCCGCCGGCCAGTTGCGTCGACCGTTTGCCCGACGAGGCGCCCGGGCATCTGGCGGACGAACCGGTCGCGGGTGGCGAACAACCCGACATGCGGTCCGCCGAAACTGAGCGCGTTGCCGAGCGATTGGCCCTCGGCGGCCACGATGTCTGCGCCGATGTCGCCGGGCGGGCGAATGGCGCCGAGCGACAGGATTTCGGTGACGATGACGACGAGCAGGGCGCCGGCATCGTGGCAGATCCCCGCGAGCCCGGAATAATCCCGTACTTCTCCGAAAAAATCGGGGTTCTGCACCACGACGCATGAGGTATCGCGATCGACGAGCTGAGCAGGATCTTCGCTCCGCCCAGGGTCCTGTGCGAAAAGCTCGAACCCGACAAACCGGGCGTAGGTCGCGCAAACCTCGCGGTAATGCGGGTGGAGCCCGCCCGACAGCACGGCCTTACGGCGGCCGGTGACGCGGTTGGCCATCATTACCGCTTCGGCGCAAGCGGTCGCGCCGTCGTAGAGCGACGCGTTGGCGACTTCCATCCCGGTCAGCAGCGCAACCTGGGTCTGGAACTCGAACAGATATTGCAGTGTCCCTTGTGAAATTTCCGGCTGGTACGGCGTGTAGGAGGTCAGGAACTCGCCGCGCTGGATGAGATGGTCGACCGCGGCCGGGATATGATGCCGGTACACACCGCCGCCGATAAAGAACGGTACCGAGCCGGCGGTAACGTTTCGCGCCGCCAGGTTCGAGATCGACCGCTCGACCTCGATCTCGCCCATCGCCCGAGGAAGATCGACAGGCCCGGAAAGACGTGCCGAAGGGGGCACATCCTCGAACAGGGCATCGACCGATTCGACCCCGATCGCTGCCAGCATCTCCACCCGGTCGCTTGCAGTGAGCGGCAGATAACGCATCAATGCTGCCCCTCGACAAAGCGCTGATAGGCGTCTTCGTCCAACAGCCCGTCGAGCTCTTTGGGATCTGCGGGACGCAATTTGACAAACCAGCCGTCGCCCATCGGGTCGGTATTGACCTTGGCCGGGTCGGCGGCGAGCGCGTCATTGACCTCGGCCACCTCTCCGGAGACTGGCGCATAGACCTCGCTCGCCGCCTTGACCGACTCGACAACCGCCGCTTCCTTGCCCTTCTCGACCAGCTGGCCGATTTCTGGCAACTCGACATAGACAACGTCGCCGAGTTGCGACTGCGCATAGTCGGTAATGCCGACAACGGCGAAGTCGCCGTCGAGCCGCACCCACTCATGGTCCCTGGTGAAGCGAAGCAGGCTCATTCGGATCTGCCCTCTACGAATCGGTGAAGATTCAGCTGCATCGACGTGGTGCGTGCTTCGAGACGCGCCCATGGGCGCTCCTCAGCATGAGGTATGCCCTTGATAGCATTCAGAATTACGTCATCCCGACGAAGCCGCGAAGCGGCTGTCTCGAAGGAGCCTTTATCCATCTCAATCCATTCCCTCCTGCGGCGTCAGCCGCGGTAATAATGGGTCGGAACGAATGGCAGCCGGACGATTCGCGCCCGCCGAGGGGCGCCGCGCACCAGGAGCTGCAGGGCCTCGCCCTCCACAGTATGCTCGGAAGCGACGTAGCCCATTGCGACCGGCCCGCCGACCGAGGGGCCGAAGCCGCCGCTGGTTACTTTCCCCAGTGCGCTCCCTGCGTTGTCCACAATCTCCGTGTCCTCGCGCGCCGGCGCGCGCCCGTCCGGACGGATGCCGACGCGCTTGCGGCTCGTCCCCTCGATGAGCTGTCGCAGGATCGTGGCCGCGCCGGGGAAGCCGCCCTGGGCGCGGCGCCTCTTCCCGATTGTCCAAGCGAGATCGGCCTCGATC
>VAZT01000564.1 GCA_005884825.1 Alphaproteobacteria bacterium | reverse complement strand
TCACGCTGTCCTCACCCGCGATGATTGGTGCGCCGAACGTGGCCGACCCCTATGCTGCTACCCTTACCCATACTTTTCTTATCGCCGGCATGCCGAAGGCACCGAATTGCATCTCCAAGTTTTCACATGGTGTAACGATTTACGCCGGCAATTGCACAATCTCAGGAAAGTCACTGATCAGTCCACAAATTCTTCTGTTGCCGAATACCCGAATATCTGGGTCCTGGAACATTACGTCAGGACAGACAGTTGATCTGTCGCCTGGCACCTATTGGGTTACCGGCAATCTGACCCTTCAGCCGCGTGCTGTGCTCGAGTGCTCGAGTTGCGATAATACGAAGGCCGCGGGTGTTACGATAATCTTGACCGCGCAGAACAGTAAAATCGGGGCGCTCTCGGTCGCTTCCAGCGCCATGTTGACTCTCAACGCGCCACATTCAGGACCGTTGGCTGGCCTTTCGATTATTCAGGACTCCAACGACTTGCCGGCGGGCACGAGCTACACCTCGACCCACAGTACGATTGGAGGCGCGCCGGGGGCGACACTCAACGGGCTTGTCTATTTCCCCAATTCATCGATGACCTTTCATGGAGAACCAGCTGCCATCGGCCCGCAATGCTTGGTGCTCGTGGTGAAAACCCTGAACATCGATGCTGCGTCGCGGCTCGAAGCCGACGGGTGCGCGGCCGCTGGCGTGGGCACTCTTCCCGTAATTCGTACTGTTGCGGTCGCGGAGTGAAGATGCCCACGAGTTTCAATCGAGATCGTGGCCAGCGAGACGGAGAAATCGCCTCGGGGTACCGAAACGATAATGGCAGCGTAGCTGCAGAGTTCGCGCTGATGGCGCCGATCCTAGTTCTGATCGCGACCGGAATTGCCGATTTCGGTATGCTCGCAACCAAATCCGTCGGACTGGCGGCAACGGCACGGATCGGTGCGGAATATGCGCGGAGTTATCCGGCCGATATCGGCGGCATACAGCATGCGATGCAGAGCGCAATGAGCTTCGGGCCCGCATTGACCTTTCCGGCCAGCTTTCCACGGAGCTGCGAGTGCAATAACGAGACGCCGATTAGCTGCAGCGAATCGTGTGCCTCAGTCGGCCGGCCCGGCCCCAATCGCATATTCATTCGGATCACGGCAAACCAACCTTTTACACCGCTGGTGCCCTGGCCGGGCATTCCGGCAATGCTGACCGCCGCGACGGAGGTGCGGCTGCAATGAACCGCCGCAAAAGGTCCGGGCAGTCAGCCGAGGCGGGCTCGGCGGCTATCGAGGCCGCCCTCATCATGTCTGCGCTATTGGTGGCTGTCGTCGGCTCCGTAGAAACCGCGCGAGCCTTGTGGACTTACAACACAATGCTGATCGCGGTCGAGGAAGCCGGCCGTTATGCGATGACGTACAATCACCATCCGCCTGCGGTGTGCGTGCCTCAGACCCAGGCCGCGCAATGCCCCGCCTTATCGAATACGCCGCTGGCAAATTGTTCCGCCTGGTATGCCCAGCAAGTGTTGGCCGCCTACCGGATCCCCTCGGTCGGCGTTTCAGTTGCCGTCGACACGACGACATCTCCGGCCACGGTTACGATCTGTGCGAGCCACTCATTCGATATCATCGCGCCGCACCTTCTCCCATACGGACCACTCGATCTGATGAGCAGCGTGACGGTCCCGATGATCTGAATTCCTGCGTTTCGGCGCACCGGCGGCATTGTTCGGTCGTGCAACCCGGCGTGCAATGCGAGACCGTGACCTTCCGATTTCCTGGGGATCAGTCGGAGACAGCGAAATGCTGCATGCCGGGGAAGCTGAAACCGGCATTGAGTGGAGGCACCAACAACACTTCGCCTATGCGCTGCCGCAGCTCGGCGACCTTGAACGGCTTTGCGAGAAGCGGGATTCCCGAAGCGCCGCCGGAGCGGAGCACATCGGGGTGTCCAGACATCAATATCGCGTTCAATTCCCGCTGACGGGCCCGCGCGCGGTCTATGACGGCGACGCCGTTCATTTCCGGCATGGCGTAATCGACCAACAGAAGATCGAGCGGCTGCTCTCTCTCGATGATCGCGAGGGCCGCAGAAGGGGTGTCCGCTTCCCACACGATGTGGCCAGTGTCCCGCAGAACGGTCGCGACAAAAGTCAGCACACCCCAGTCATCATCACAAACCACGATTCTTGCATGGCGCGGCTCGAACAAAGGTAGACCGGGGTCGGGAGCAACGCATTGATGAGAGGTTTTGGTCGCGGCGCGCGGCAACCACAAATCCACTTTCGTGCCTTCGCCGGGAGCGCTGGCGATCTCGGCGAATCCCCCCGATTGCGCCGCAAAGCCGTGAACGATCGATAATCCTAACCCCGAGCCTCGGCCGGTCTCCTTCGTCGTGAAGAACGGCTCGAACGCGCGCTGGAGGGTCTCCTTATTCATCCCGATCCCGGTGTCGGTTACCGAAACTACCACATAGTCGTTCGGCTGGAGCTCGGGGGGCAGGTTGCCAATGTTTCCTTGTCGGTTTTCCGCAGTGATGCGTAGAATTCCCCCTCCCGGCATCGCGTCACGCGCGTTGAGGGCGAGCCGGCCTCGGATCCAAATGCTGTCGGCGGGCAAACGCGAGCAGATGCCGGGTCAGCGCGGTACCACGCTCCGCCGCACGCAGGGCTGCCTGTAACCACGCGACGGCGCGAGGATCGGCGCTAACGCGGTCTTTGGTCATTTCGAGGTGCCCGACGACTACTGTGAGCAGGTTGTTGAAGTCGTGGGCGATGCCGCCTGTCAGCTGACCGACCGCGTCCATTTTATGGATTTGCCGCAACTGGTCTTCCGCGGCCCTGCGCTGCTCCATCTCTAAGTGCAGGCGTTGATTCGCCAAAATTAGCGCTTTGGTTTTCTCGGTCAGATCGCAGTTCAAACGCAATCCATGCACAAAGCCGCGCGTAGAATTGCATGCTGCGAGGGTTATGGTCACTGCGAACACCACCATCATGTCGCCGTGTACAGTCCAACCGTCGAGGAAAAAGCGGCCTGCCAGTGGTAGCGAAGCGGGGAAAACATAGGCAATGAAGGCCGGCAGATAATTGGAAAACGCGACAAGAGAGGCGGCGCACATCCCGCCGATGACAAAGGCAACGAAAGTCTGCTCCACCAGGTTATCCGGAAGCAAAAGTGCGCTGCCGACGCCCCACAGCAGTCCGGACAGCCCCGATCCGACCGTTGCCGCTGCCGCCCATCGGCCCGTGGACTGGGCCGCGTCGCTGGTGCGGCGGTAACGGAGCCATCCGAGCGCGTGGGCCCCTGTAAGGGCAATGGTCAATGCGAGAAATACCAGCCACCAACTCTGTCCTTTATAGGACGCCAGTACGATCGCGACCAAGGCGGAGTTGACGATGTTGACGAGCAGGACTATCGGAATGTGCTGGTAGAGAGCTCGTATCTGCGCGACGTAGATTCCGTTGATTGTGCCAGTTCGTTTCACGTCGCCTCGCTTTAACATTGCAGTGGAGGCGCAACTCGCCGCGTTGTTTGATCTTAGCTGGCCGATGTCAGGTGAACGTCATTCCCACGTCTCACAACTGTCAAAAAGGTCGCCTTTAATTCATTCTTTATGCCTCAGATAGGGGTTCGCAGGATCGACGATGCCAACCGAAAATATCAAAAGAGGCGAAAATCCGACCTGATCGGTCGTATTGAAACATTCCGTCGCGAATGGACGTAATTTTGCCATAATTCGTACGATA
>VAZT01000563.1 GCA_005884825.1 Alphaproteobacteria bacterium | reverse complement strand
GATATTGCCGGTTCCCCGAGGTCCAAATGGCGTCGGTAGAAGCTTTGTGCGCCGACCTGATCTCACGCCATTCGATCCCCGCGCACCGAGTCGTCGGTCATTCCGATATCGCACCCGACCGCAAGACAGATCCGGGCGAGCTGTTCGACTGGCCGAGGCTCGCCCGCGCCGGAATCGGGATCTGGCCTCCGGCAAACGCGTCCGAGCCGGAGTGCGAACGGGACATCGCGGGCTCGCTCGCCGATCTCGCGGCGATTGGTTACTGCACGACAGGGGGGCTGGCGAACTCGGCCCTGACCGCGTTCCAACGCCGCTTCCGGCAAAATCGCTGCGACGGCCGCCTCGACCGAGAAACAGCTGCTCGCCTTTCGGAGGTTCGGGCCGCCTTTGACCGCGCGCGAGGCCGCTGACCGGGCCGAGCGCCGGAGGTCGCCCTGCGCGAACGTCAGAAGCGGGCTTCCATCTGACCGGCGGGTCGGATGCTAAGGGCAAGTGGAGCCAGCCTCGCATACCGCTTCGCGAGCCAAGCGCAAACCAAGAGCTGCATCGAGTGGTAAATCATGATCGGGAGCACAAACGGGCCGAGGGCCGGCCCCGCGATCAATGTGCTCGCTATCGGAATCCCGCTGACGACAGATTTTTGTGATCCGCAAAACACGATCGCGCTTTCGTCGGAACGGGCGAACCCCAGCACTCGACTGGCGGTGGTCATTATCAACAATGCGGCTGCTAAGAGCGTGCCATCGACCAGAAACAATGAGGTCAATCCCACGAACGGTAGCTGCTGCCATAGCCCCTGCACGACAGACGCGCTGAAGGCAGCGTAAACAATTAGCAGAATGGAGCCTCTATCGGTCAGAGCAAGAATCGATCGGTTACGCTCTGCCCATGCACCGATCCATGGCCGAAGCAGGTGTCCGGCAGCAAACGGCACAAGAAGCTGCAGGACGACTTGGGAGATCCCCGCTACATTAAATGCGCTGCCGTGGAGCCTCGACACCAGCCCAAACAGGATCGGGGTCAGAAACAGGCCGGCCAGATTGGACCCCGCGGCGGAGCAAACAGCTGCCGCGACGTTGCCGCCGGCAATCGAAGTCAATGCGATCGAGGACTGCACGGTGGAGGGCAGCACGCAGACGAACAGCACACCTAACCAGAGTGACCGCGGCAGCGCGTGCGGAGCCAGCGAAAGCAGGCCCAACCCCAGCAATGGGAAGAGCGCAAACGTGGTGGATGCAATCACCAAGTGCAGTCGCCAATGCTTCGCTCCGGCGGCAACGGCGGCACGGGAGAGCCGCGCGCCCTGCAGGAAGAACAACGAAGCGATGGCGAACGACCCGCCGGCGTGGAATATCACGGCGCCTGTTCCTTGACACGGCAACAGGCTGGCGATCGTCACCGTGCCGATCAGCGCGAGCACAAAACCATCGGGTTGAAAGCGACCAAGGAAGCCGATCAGGACACCGGGTCGGCCCCGCTTTGAAATCTTTGCCTGGATTGTCATGTGAGTGGCCTCCGGACCACTAGCTGCATCTACGCAATTTTCTCAGGGGCGTTTGGGGCGGGCGGCGCCGTGTCGCAACGAAGACGCTCACCGGCAGGATGTGCAGTGCCGATCAGGTCGCGGTTATAGCGATGTGCTCGACACGACTGACCGTACCTCGATCACGGCAAAACCGCTGGAGCCGGCGTGCCGCCCTCGGCTCCGTTGGCGTGCTCATAAGTCGCGGGCGAGAGCCTGTCCCAACCCCGCCAGGTAGATCGCACTGTCCCATACTCGCGACAGGGCAATCGCCGTTACGAATAGGGTAATAGCGATGGTTGTCGTGATCCACGCCTGCACGAGCGCGGCGAGAGCTCTATCGATCATTGTCCGGTATCCGTCAGTGGGTTCCGTACCGGCGTTATTTTCGCCGCGTTCCCTGATGCGGCGTGTGAACCGGATCACTTATGCAGGAAAAAAATGAACTGGATCTGACACGCGCCCAGGATGGGACGTGCCTGCTACCCTGGGCCAAAGCTGCTACGTATTACAGCCTGTTTCCCGCCCACTGACGCGCTCGGCGGATCGCCGAGCGGGTTTACGGAGTTCCGTGACGGCAATTAGTTCAGCCGCGAGGGTCGGCGTCTTTCGGCCTGCCGCCGAATGATCTGGCCGGCATGGTGATGGGCAATCCGCCACACCCCGTCTTCGCGGACAAAGAAGTTGCTCGCGGCGAGGGTGCCGCCCTCGAGCTCCTCTTCGCAGAGCACCAGCGCCACATCGCCATAAAGGAATGCGTGCTCATCAAAACAAGCGATGCGCGGCGCGTCGGGGTTCGAGAGGATCCCGGCCCAGCTCTCGATGATCGCGTCGCGGTCCTTGAGCGCGGTCCATCCCGGGTGAAGGCAGGCGACCGGTGCCCTTCGAGCCCAGAGCGCCTCCATGGTTTCGAGATCACGCGCCGCAAACGCCCGGTAAAACTCGAGATTGGCCGCAAGCACGGCGTCCTGGTCGGTCATCGCCATCCCCGAATCTGTCGCCGAAACATACGA
>VAZT01000562.1 GCA_005884825.1 Alphaproteobacteria bacterium | reverse complement strand
TCACCAACCCGGGCAACAGATTGATGTAAAAAATCCACCGCCAGGAAAAAGTGTCGGTGAGCCAGCCGCCGAGCGTCGGCCCGATCGCAGGAGCGAAGGTCGCGGTCACGCCGAACATCGCCAGACCGATCGGTTGCTTCGATTTGGGCAGGCAGTGCAAGACGATCGTCATCGCCGTCGGGATGAACACTCCACCGGTGAAGCCTTGCCCGGCGCGAAAGACGATCATCTCCGGCAGGCTGGTCGACAGCCCGCACAGTATCGAAAACAGCAAGAACAAGGCGCAATTGACCAGAAGATAGCGCTTTGTCGAGAAGATATCGCTGAGCCACGGCGACAGCGGAATCGTGATGATCTCAGCGATCAAATACGCTGTAGAGATCCAGGTCCCTTCGTCGAGCGAGGCGGCGAGGCCGCCTTGAATGTATTTGAGCGAGGCATTGGTGATCTGGATGTCGAGCACCGCCATGAAGGCGCCGAGGATCGCACCGAAAATCGCGATCCAGTCGCGTCTGGAGGGCTGGCGCTCGTCCTCCCGAGCCTTCATGATGCGCCGCCGCCGGGAGGCGGGACCAGGGTCTCTCGGCCCTCGGGCAGCGCCGTGCGGGTGTCGACTGTCGCCTCGACCGACAGACCGGCGCGTATCCTATCGAGCACCGGACCGGTGGTCGGGTCGAGCAGGATCTTGACCGGCACGCGCTGCACGATCTTGGTGAAATTTCCGGTGGCGTTTTCCGGCGGCAGCAGTGCGAATACCTGACCGCTGCCGGGGGCGATACTGTCGAGGGTGCCGTGGAGATGCGCGCCGGGGAACGCGTCGACGGTAATATCGGCGGCCTCGCCGCGAAACATCCGGCCGATCTGCGTCTCCTTGAAGTTCGCGACGACATAAATGCCTGTACCTATCGGCACGATGGTCATCAGCTGGGTGCCTGGTTGAACGTAAAGGCCGACTCGCGCGGCCCGGTCGCCGACCGCTCCATCGACCGGCGCTTTGATCACGGTGTAACCAAGATTGAGGCGCGCCTGGTCGAGTACGGCGCGGTTGTGCTGCAATGTCGCTTGCGCTTGGGCGCGTTGCGTGCCCAGCACATCGATCTGTTTTTCGGCCGCTGCGAGGGCAGCCTGATTGTGTTTCAGCGCTGCGACTTTGTCCCGCAGATCTGTGGCAGCTTGCTGGGCGCGTTGAATGGTACCGGCACCGGTCTTCGCGAGGGTCGAATAGCGGGCATATTCCTGCTGCGCCAAGGCGAGATCCGACTCGGCCGAGGCTACGTCGGCACGGGCTTGTTCGATCACCGCCTGCTGCTTTGCAATCTGCGCATCGAGACTGCGGACATTGGCCTCGGCGGAGGCTAAATCGGCCTGTGCCTGGTCGGTCGCCGCCTGGTAGTCGCGCGGATCGATGCGGAGCAGCACCTCACCGGCCTTCACCCACTGGTTGTCGGTCACCAGCAGTGCTGAAATGTAACCGGACACCCGTGGCACGATAGCCGTATTGTCGGCCTGCGTGTAGGCGTCGTCGGTCGATTCGAGCCACCGCCAAGTGGTGTACCAGTACCAGCCAGCGACAATCGCACCGACCAGCAGCAGCGCACCTACGACCGCGGCAATGAGCAGCCGTCTGCGCCGCCGCTGTGCCCGCTCCTGAGGGGTCTCGGTCGCCCCTCGCTCACCCTCGTCGGGTTCATGATAGGGTAATGGTCGACGGCCTTCCGGTGCGACCCGCTCAACGCGGTGCTCGCTGCGCGGGCGCGAGAGATCGTTGCCTTTACCGGGCAGGTCGCGTGTCTCGTTGCCGCCATGCGACTCTGCCACCACAGCCAACTATCCCAACCCTGCGCGACGACGCTGTATTACGGGTCGGCGCCTCGCGGGCTGGCTCTCAACAATAATCGGAGTAGACGAGCCGACGGGCGTGATATTGCTCCCTTACGCGCGGTTCATCGGTGATTGCGAAGTGGTCTTCGCCTGCTCCGACGAGCTTCTTACGGTCGAGGAATATGATTTGGCGGGTTCCGGTCAGCCGTATCATGCCGCGGCGTTTCAGCTGAGTAAGAGCACGGCTCACCGTTTCCACGGAAAGTGCGAGATAATCGGCGATGTCCTCGCGGAACATCGGGAGAGTTAGAGTGTCCGCGGCGCCATCACGTAAGCGCTCTGCGATCTTCACGAGGAAATGCCCCACTTTTTGCTCGGCGGTCGTTCGTCCGAGATTGAGGATCAATGCATGCAGACGTGACATCGCTGCGCATGCCGCTTCGCGGAGTTCGCGGGCGATTCGGGGATCTGATACCGCAAGAGCCTGGAGCCTGGAGCATGGGAGTCGTGCAACGACTGTATCGTCGGTCACGGCTTCGACCTCGAAATGGTGTCTGCCGCCTGCACCAAAGCCGAATATATCGCCCGGAAGCAGCAGGTCGACAATCTGCCGCCTGCCGTCTGCTCTCGTCGAAA
>VAZT01000561.1 GCA_005884825.1 Alphaproteobacteria bacterium | reverse complement strand
CGGTCCATCCCCACGGCCCGTATTAACAGCCTGTAAAATCAGGCGATAACAAGACGAAGCGACGGAAGCGGCTGGTCAGTTTTTGCCCCCAAAGGGCCAGAAAGTGGGGACCCGCCAACGTTTCCCGTGCTGGCAGGGATGCAGCTGCAACGCCCTCGCCTTACCTTTTCGCTCTATCGCAAACCTGCGAGCTGGGATCGCTTCTCCATTGCCGCTTGTCCCAGGGCTGATCCGATGTCCGATCTATAGCTCCCGCGAATCCGCCGATTGTAAGATTAGCCATCCGATGCCTCGCTACGATTTCCGTTCGCCCCGCGTTTATGTCGACTCGGCTCTCGGGCCGAGCACAAGCGTCGTCCTCGACGCTGCGCAGGCGCATTACCTCCGGGACGTGCTGCGGCTGAGATCGAGCGATGCGGTGCTGGTCTTCAATGGCCGCGACGGCGAATGGCGTGCGCGGATCGCCAGCGCAGGGGAACGCAAGCTGGTGCTCGAGCTCATGGAGCTCACGCGTCAACAGACCACGGCGCTCGACCTCCATTACCTATTCGCCCCGCTCAAGCATGCGCGTCTCGATTATTTGATCCAGAAGGCGGTCGAAATGGGCGCTTCCCGGTTGCAGCCGGTGATGACCCGGCACGGCCAAGTCGCGCGGGTCAATCTCGAGCGCATGCGAGCGAACGCTATCGAAGCGGCCGAACAGTGCGGGATCCTGACGCTTCCGCAGATCGATCCGTTACGCCGTCTCGAAGAGGTCATTGCCGCGCGTGATCCCGCCCGTGTTCTCGTGTTCTGCGATGAAGATGCCGAGGTAAAAGACCCAATCGCCGCCCTGTCCCAGGCACGCGTCGGCGACCGGAACGTCCCCGCGCCGATGGCCGTTCTGGTCGGCCCGGAAGGTGGGTTTGCCGTCGAGGAGCGCGCCGCGCTCACGCAATTGCCGAATACGGTGCGACTTTCCCTCGGGCCGCGCATCTTGCGCGCGGATACCGCCGCGGTGGCGGCCCTGGCGCTGGTAGGCGCGGTGCTCGGCGATTGGCATTGTTAATCGCAGCGCGCGATTGGCATCGAAATCACCGGTGAGCCGTGCTAAACGGCCGCCGCCGCAGGCATGTTCGAGCGCCGGCGAGCCCATGACGCCACAGGAAATTAACCATGCGCAACGCCGCGCCCGATGCGCAAGCGGAGGCCCTGCTCGCATCCTTCGAGCGGACCGGCTTTGCGCGTGCGGCACCGGCGATCCTGCAGCCGGCAGAGCCGTTCCTGGATCTCTCGGGCGAGGACATCCGCAAGCGCATGTACCTTACGACTGACCCTCAAGGTCAGGAATTGTGCCTGCGGCCCGATCTCACCATCCCCGTCTCGCGCGACTATCTCGCCTCTCCGGCTGCCGGGAAGCCGCAAGGCTTTTGCTATCTAGGCCCAGTGTTCCGTCATCGGGGTGATGCCCCTGGGGAATTCCTACAGGCCGGTGTTGAGTCGTTCGGACGCCTCGATACACCAGCAGCGGACGCCGAGATGCTCGCGCTGGGGCTCGAGGCAACCGCCCATTATGGACTTGCCGCACCCGATGTTCGCATGGGCGATATCGGGCTGTTTTCCGCGCTGGTTGCCGCGCTTGATCTTGCACCGGCCTGGAAGCGTCGTCTGATCAAGGATTTCAACCACAAATCCTCGCTCGTGCAGGATCTTGATCGGCTCGCCGTCAGTACCACGCGAGCAAAATCCGAATACCAGGGTGTGCTGTCCGCATTGGCCGGTTCCGATCCGCAGGCGGCGCGTGCGCTCGTGACCGATCTGTTGTCGATTGCCGGCATTACTGCCGTTGGCGGACGTTCGGTCGGCGAGATCGCGGAGCGCTTCCTCGAACAGGCGGCGGTTGCGGCTCAGAGCTCGCTGCCGCCGGACATCCGCGTGCTCATCGAAAAATTCCTCGCTGTGACCGGCGACCTCGGACACGTCGCGAGCGCACTGCGCTCGCTCGCCCGCGACGCAAAGATCAAGCTCGACGCCGCCCTCGACCTGCTCGAAGCGCGAACCGACTGCTTTGCCGCGCGTGGCGTCAAGGCCGGAAGCATTCGATTTTCCACCGCCTTTGGCCGCGGGCTCGATTATTACTCGGGCTTCGTATTCGAGTTGCACGACGGTGCGTCCCGGCAGAGTGGCCCACTCGTCGCCGGTGGGCGTTACGACGGGTTGCTCACGCGCCTGGGCAGCACGAAGCCCATCCCGGCGGTTGGCTTCGCCGCCTGGATCGATCGACTGTCAGCGTTGCCGGAGGGCTCGTGAGCGCTCCTCTTGTCATCGCAGTGCCGGCCAAGGGCCGTCTGCAGGCCAACGCCGAATCGTTCTTCGCGCGAGCCGGGCTCGATCTGGCCAAGCCGGGCGGCGCGCGCGACTACCGTGGCACCATCGCCGACCTGCCGAGCATCGAGGTGGTATTTCTTTCGGCTGCCGAGATCGTGGACCGGCTGGCGCAAGGTCTGGATCGACGTGCGCAGCATGGCTGATCTCGACGACGTGGCCACCTCGTTTCGCGTCAAGCACGAGCGCAAGATGCGGCTTGCCACCAAATACGTGAACCTCACCCGTAGCTTTTTCTCGGCGCACGGCATTACCGATTATCGCATTGTGGAGAGCTCGGGAGCGACCGAAGCGGCGCCGGCAGCCGGTACGGCGGAGTTCATCGTCGATATCACCACCACCGGGGCAACGCTCGCCGCCAACGGCCTCAAGGTGATCGAAGACGGCGTGATCCTGCGCTCGCAAGCCAACCTCCTGGCGGCCCGGGCGGCGAACTGGGGAACGGCGACCCGCGAGAGCGCGCGCATGGTGCTCGACCGGATTGCAGCGCAGGCGCGCGCCCACGCCTTTCGCGAGGTGCGCGCGCGTCTCTCCACCCGAGACGACATGCTGCTGTCCGAAGCGCGCAAGCGCTTCCGCGTCGAAGCGCCATTCGGCGAGCCCAAGTCC
>VAZT01000560.1 GCA_005884825.1 Alphaproteobacteria bacterium | reverse complement strand
GCCATGACGGATCGCGAGCGCCGCGGCTTTGAGGATCAGTTGGCGGAAGATGCGCAGCGTCGCTATGACCGCATGACCGATGCGGAACGCCAGCGTTACATTGACGACCTGCAAAGAGAGCAACGCCGATTGGATAGCGCGCGCCGTAGATAGAACCGGCTGAAGAGGCTAGACTAACGCGGCGCCCCGCTCCTGCGCCTGCCGCAACCCTGCTCTGCTTAGCCGAACTGCCGGTCCGCACGACACGCCGCATCCTTGCCAGCCGAGGGCGCTCTGCCCATACTCAATTGCGATGCGGCGCCTTTTGTCCGACCCGATTTTCGAGGCTGCGGCCAGCGCGCCGATGCGGCCGTGTGACCACCCCGGCTGCATCGGGGTCGGTGACTTCCGCGCGCCGAAATCCCGGCTCGATCTGCACGATTATCACTGGTTCTGCCTCGAGCACGTGCGCGCCTACAACTCCGCGTGGAACTACTACGCGGGGATGAGCGATGCCGAGATCGAGGCCGAGATCCGCCACGACACCGTCTGGCAGCGCCCGAGCTGGCGGCTCGGCGATCGTCACGGCCCCGGCTACGCGGACCGGATGCGCGACCCCTTAGGCGTGTTCTCCGGCCGCCCGGAAGGGGCCGGGGAGCGCGGCCGGCGCAATGGCGACCAGTCCCGGGATCCCGCGCGGCGCGCGCTGTCGGCGCGCGAGCAGGCGCTCGCCGTTTTCGAAATC
>VAZT01000559.1 GCA_005884825.1 Alphaproteobacteria bacterium | reverse complement strand
ATCGCCTCGCGAGATCGCTCAAGGCCAACAAGGAGGGCCGCCAAAGCGGCCCATATAGCATGCCAAAACCATCGAGCACCGCCGTCAACTCCGCGCTCGGCGTCGCGTACACGTAGTTTCGTTATCCAGCAGGCCGTCAACCCACAGAGCAACTGGTGGGCCTGGACCGGCGGCTTCTTCGGAGCCATCTACTTCTTGGTGCCAGGGCTTGGAGCCGCCTTCTTCATCGCTCTCCTGGTCGCCGGCCAGATGATCGGATCAATCGCGTTCGATCATTTTGGACTGC
Organism: Alphaproteobacteria bacterium; assembly: GCA_005884825.1. Classification (GTDB taxonomy): domain Bacteria; phylum Pseudomonadota; class Alphaproteobacteria; order ATCC43930; family CGMCC-115725; genus AP-15. The sequence continues at coordinate 2,080 of VAZT01000559.1, read as the reverse complement.
TCGGTCTGTCGGAGCACCCAATCGACCTTCCTCGGGTAATCGGTGCGACGCTGCTGGTCGTCGGGGTCGTGCTGATCCGTTAGAACGCGCGGCGCTTCCAATGCAGTGCGCCGAACTCGACGATTCCGAAAAATATGCCGAAAGGGATGCGACAGCCCTTCGCCTTCACGGCTGGGGCGGATAGCACGCCAAAACGCTAGCCGAGCTTGAAATTTGGCTGAACCGGTTTAGGATGGACGGGCAAAAAAGCGCTGCAATGACAGCGCATGCTTGAACAAGGGAGGTTTCCGATGCTGTTCATGTGCTATCTCAACTGGACCGACCAAGCCGCGCGGGCGATGAAAGACGCGCCGAGACGTTTTGAATCGAGCAAGGCGATTATCGAGAAACTGGGCGGACGGGTTGTCAGCGCGTATGTGACGACCGGCCAATATGATGTCGCCCTCACGCTCGATATGCCGAGTGGCGACGCGATGACTCAGTTTGTCGTCTCGATGTCCGGGCACGGCAACGCGCGCACCACGACCGTTCGGGCATGGACACCGGAGGAGTTCGGAAAGATCGCTGCCGAGGCACCCTAAATCTCGGCGCAGCATTCGTCGGGGCTCTGGCCCCGACCGTGCTCGCTGAGAAGAAGTCGCACCTTGATGAGTGTGGCATGATCTTCTCGCCCGGCGAGCCGCCGGTAAGAAAACCGGCTGGTCGGGCTGGACCGGGGGATCGATGCCCGGTCCAGTCTTCTTGTCCCTAGGCGGCTTTCAGAATACCAAGCTGGGTCAGCGCGGTGACGCCGTCGTCGAGCCCGACTTCCTCCGCGATCTTGCCGCTCTCCACGCGAAGCACGGTCGTTCCCGTGAAGTGCATCTTCCGACCGGATGCCGCCGGTAGCGAGCCAACAAGAAAATCGCTGAACGCCGTGCCTGTATGAGTGCCGCCACCTTCCCATCTACCGACGACATAATCGCCCTCGGCGATGAGATCGGCAGCGCCCCAGAACTTGAGGTCCGGGAAGGCGGCGCGGAAATCGAGCATGAAATTCCGCACGTCCTGCCGACCGCGACGCGGCGCATGCAGCGAGTATTGGAGCAGCATGTCCGGAGCGGCGAGTTCGTCTATGATCTGTGGGTTCCACGGATTACCCCAGAATCCCTCGAACCAGCGCCCTACAAGGGCCTTGTTTTCCTGTTCGCGTAACATCTGTCTCTCTCCTGATGCGGTGAAGAGAGCGGTTGCGCCGCGCTCCAACAGGTTGGCCAGTTCGGGACGCAACCCGTCGCCTCGGCGCGCCGCAACGGCATGGAGAGAGGCAAGAAGGGTCAGCATTGATCGAACTCCTGGTGGGTGAGGCGCTCTCGCTCTCGACTTGCACCTCTACGCCCGGAGCGGGCGAGACTTATATCCGGTTCTTGCGGTTCGATTGCGTCGCCGTGTCGATCAACCGGCAAGCGAAGCCTCGGCGCGGGACGCCGCCATCGCAACGGTGCACGGATCGCTGATTCACAGCGTCATCGAAGCAACGGCTCCGGAAAATTGGGCGATGCGGTCGAACGGGCGCTACGAAAAGACTTGGCGATCGACGGTTTGCTGGGGCTACAACGGCTCTCCTACGTCGTCAACTGGACAACCGGGGACCGAGTGATGGCCGACCCACAAGGCATCTACAACTGGCGTCGACTCGACGACCGAGTCACCACGTCGGGTCAGCCGACCGAAACGCAAATCGCCGACATCCGCGCAATCGGCGTCCGCAACATCGTCAATCTCGCGCTCCACACGCACGAGAAAGCTCTCCCGGATGAGGCGAGCAGCGTTAGCCGTCTCGGCATGACCTACACGCACATCCCGGTTGATTTTCAGAACCCGACCGAGCAGGACTTCGAGCAGTTCTGCGCGGTGATGGAGCAGTGGAAGGATGTCCCGGTGCACGTGCACTGCATTGCAAATTACCGGGTCTCGGCCTTCTTCTATCGGTATCGCCGGGATGTGCTCGGGTGGGAGGACGCGAAGGCGCGCGCCGACATGGATGCAATCTGGCATCCGGAGGGTGTATGGGCCGACTTCATTCGGCGCTGACGTGATC
>VAZT01000576.1 GCA_005884825.1 Alphaproteobacteria bacterium | reverse complement strand
GGGCGAGCGGGTCTGGCTAAGACAGACCGATCTCGCCGTCGACGACGTGTTCGAGCCCGAGCTCCGGGATCGACAGGGTCACACGCGGCTTCAACTGCGCACTTTGGCTGAGCTTGCCTTTGGCGAGCGCGTCCCGGACCGCGGTCTCGATTTCGCGCTGCGAGGTCACGCCGACAACTTTTAAGAATTTCCGGATATCCATGTTGAAACGGTCTTCGTTCATCACCTTCTCCTTCGCCCTATCTCCGCCGGAAACTAACCTCGGAACACCTGCCCGTCGATCGCAGTGAATTTAGTCAGCTCATTGTGATGGCACCCGATGCGGGGACGGCCGCGGCGCCGAACGCGGAACCGATGGCGGTGTACCGTGCGCTGCGCCAGCGGGGGCTGCTGCAGCCCGACCCGGCGCAGCAGCTGGCGATCGAGCGGCTGCAGAGCCTTTATCGCGCCTTGCTGCACTACCGGCCGGAAACTGGCCTGCGCGGCTGGCTCGCCCGCTTCGGCCTTGCCGAGAACGGCGGCGGTCACGCGCCGGTCGGGCTTTATCTCTGCGGTCCGGTGGGCCGCGGCAAATCGATGCTGATGGACCTGTTCTTCCGTGCGATGCCGGGCCTACGCAAGCGTCGGGTGCATTTCCACGCCTTCATGCTCGAAGTGCACGACCGTATCGAGCGGGAGCGGCGCGCCCAGACCGACCGGCCTATCGCCAAGGTCGCGGGCGATCTCGCCGGCGAGGCTGCGCTGTTGTGCTTCGACGAGTTTCAGGTCGAGGACATCGCCGATGCGATGATCCTCGAGCGCCTGTTCAGGGCATTGTTCGATGCCGGAGTTGTGGTCGTCGCGACGTCGAACCGCGCACCGGACGAGCTCTACGAGCATGGTCTGCAGCGCGAGCGCTTTCTGCCGTTCATCGCGCTGCTCAAGCAAAAGCTCTTTGTCCTCGAGCTCGACAGCGGACGCGACTATCGCCTCGCCCGGCTGCATGGCAAGCCGGTCTACCACCATCCGCTCGACGAAGCGGCGCAGCGTGCGCTCGAGCACGCTTTCGCCGAGCTGACCGATGGCGCGCTCGGTGCCCGCGCGACCCTTGCCGTGAAAGGACGCTCGCTCGTTGTCCCGCGAGCCGCCCGCGGTGTCGCCTGGTTCGCCTTCGAGGATCTCTGCGCCAATCCGCTCGGTGCCGCCGATTACCTCGCGATCGCCGAGCGCTTCCCTGCGGTCATCGTCGAAGGCATCCCACGCCTTTCCCCGCAGCAGCGCAACGAGGCTAGGCGGTTCAACATCCTGATCGACACGCTTTACGAGGCGCGCACCCTGCTGATTGCCTCGGCCGAAGCGCCGCCGGAAAAAATTTATACTGCCGGCGACGGCACGTTCGAGTTCCGGCGCACGGTCTCGCGGCTGATCGAAATGCAGAGCGAGGACTATATTGCCAACCGTCCGCGGCGTTAGCGGCGGGCGGCGAGGCGCAGGCGGAGCGCGTTGAGTTTGATGAACCCCTCGGCGTCGCGCTGGTCGTAGACGGCGTCCGCCTCGAAGGTGACGTGGGCGAGGCTGTAGAGGCTTCTCGGCGACTTTCTGCCGACGACGCGCGCCGAACCCTTGTAGAGCTTCAGGCGCGCCACGCCCTCGACATTCTCATGGCTCTTGTCGATCAGCGCCTGCAGCATCTCGCGCTCCGGGGAGAACCAGAAGCCGTTGTAGATCAGCTCGGCATAGCGCGGCATCAGCTCGTCCTTCAGATGCGCGGCGCCGCGGTCGAGGGTGAGGCTCTCGATCCCGCGATGGGCGGCCTGCAGGATGGTTCCGCCAGGCGTTTCGTAGACGCCCCTCGACTTCATGCCGACAAACCGGTTCTCGACGAGATCGAGCCGGCCTACACCATGCCTCCCGCCTATCTCGTTCAAACGCTGGAGCAGCGCCGCGGGAGGGAGATTTTCACCATCGACAGCGACGGGATCACCGTGCTCGAAGGCGATTTCGACATATTCGGGCTTATCGGGCGCGAGTTCCGGGGCGACGGTGCGACTGAACACGAACTCTTCCGGCTCGACCCACGGGTCTTCGAGCACTTTGCCCTCGGCGGAGATGTGCAGGAGATTGGCGTCGACCGAGAACGGGGCCTCGCCGCGCTTGTCCCGGGCGATCGGGATCTGGTGCTGTTCGGCGTATTCGAGAAGCTTGGTGCGCGAGGTCAGGTCCCATTCGCGCCACGGCGCGATGACCTTGATGTCGGGATCGAGCGCATAATAGCTGAGCTCGAAACGGACCTGGTCGTTGCCCTTGCCGGTCGCGCCATGGGCGACGGCATCGGCGCCGACCTGACGGGCAATCTCGATCTGGCGTTTGGCGATCAGCGGCCGCGCGATCGAGGTGCCGAGAAGATAGGCGCCCTCGTAAAGCGCATTGGCGCGAAACATCGGGAACACAAAGTCGCGGACGAACTCCTCCCGCAGA
>VAZT01000575.1 GCA_005884825.1 Alphaproteobacteria bacterium | reverse complement strand
ATCGGATGGGAAAAGGTTTCGGGGCGGTTGCGCTCGAACGCGGCATGCGCCAGCCAGGCCGGTCCATAACCGACGATCGGGGCGGCGATCAGCCACCGCCAGTCGCGAGTGAGCGCGGCCGCAGCGATGCAGGCCACGGCGCTCCCCGTGCCGAGATAATGCAACGCGCGGGTTCGGCGGTCAGCATGGGCGGCGAGATAGCGCGGCCAGAATTCGGGGTAGCGCATTTACAACCCTTCGGTCAGCGCACCTGAACCTCGGCAACGGCGAAGGTCCGGCTGAACGGGCGCAATACCTCCAGACGCAGATCGCCTGGCGCGGCTGGTTGAAACTCGAAATCATAGGTCTCGCCGACCGCGACCACCTGGCGCGCCTCCTGCTCGATCCCCTGGGCCGGCGGCAGGTCTGCGCCATCCTTCGCCAATGCCCTCCAGCGCACCGGCGAGGCGCCGGCCAACAAGGAAACCTGAAGCCCGCCATTGTTCGGCGTCATGTTGATCAGCCGCAGCCGATACGCGACGCCGGACTTCAAGTGCAGCGGCTCCGGCTGGGCGCTGCCGTTCAACAGCAGCGGCGCTTTCTGATCATCGGCCCCGCCGAGCCCGATCACCATCGTCTTGTCGGTTTCCGGGTCGTATTTCTGCCCCGGCGGCAGCACGATCAACGGCCCATAGAGGCCGCCGATCAGCTGCCGAAAATCGTGCCAGTGCGTATGGTAAATGAATGTTCCGGCGCGCGGCGGCGCGAAGCGCGCGACGAACGACTGACCGGGCATGACTGCCGGCGCGTGCTTGTCGCCGGCGCCACCCCAAACCGGCACACCGTCATAATAGCTGTCGAGCTCGATCCCGTGCCAGTGAACCGCGGTGGGTTCGGACAATTGATTGACGACGGTGATTTCGACCGGCTCGCCCTGCGTTAGGACGAGCGGTGGGCCGGGAACCGTCGCGGCCTCGAGGGGCGGCGGCTGAGATCCTTCCTGCAATTGAAATACCGTGGCCGCCGAATAGCGCTCGCTGCCCGGGCGCTCGCGCACAAGCAACCTGATCTGCCGCGGCGGCGCGGCGCTCGCCGCGGGTGTTGCGGAGGTTGCGCCCGGCAGCACAGTGATGCCGAGGACAATGCCGGACATTCCGGTCGCATCCGCCATCGAATGATGCATGCCGAGGGCCGGCATGTTCGAGCCGACCGGCAGCAGCTCCATGAACCGGTATTCGCCCGACATGTGGACCAGCAGATGGCAGTGGAACAGCCAGCGGCCTTCGTGGTCGAGCAGAAGCTCGACCGACCGCGTGTCGCCGATCAGCATGCGGTCGGTAACGACCAGCCTTTGCCTCTCGCTCGGCAGCGGCTTGTCGGTTTCGCCGTTGCCTTCGCTAGTCACGCGAAAATAATGGCCGTGCAAATGCATTGGATGGTCGAAGAATGAGGTGTTGATCAAACGCCAGTGCACCGGCTCGCCCACGCGAAAGGTAAACTGCTCGGTATGGGGCCAGGATTTGCCGTTGATCACGGCGAACTGCTCGATTTTCTGCTGGGGATCGCCCTCCGCCGGCCGCTTGAGCCAGATGCCCATGACGAAGATCCGGTCG
>VAZT01000574.1 GCA_005884825.1 Alphaproteobacteria bacterium | reverse complement strand
GCCGGCGCAATGGCGACCAGTCCCGGGATCCCGCGCGGCGCGCGCTGTCGGCGCGCGAGCAGGCGCTCGCCGTTTTCGAAATCGAGCCGCCCTTCACCTTGGTGCGCCTCAAGGCGCGGTATAAGGTCCTGGTCAAGCTGCACCATCCCGACGCCCATGGCGGCGACAAGGCAGCCGAAGAGAAACTCAAGATCATCAATCAGGCTTATGCCACGCTGAAGGCGAGCTATTTCGCATGAAACCCCGCGCTGCCGCGCCTCGAACCCATCCTGCTCCACTACTCGGATAAAAGCGAATAATGCCATCCGTCCAGCCAACGGCTCCCACCCCAGCCTTCCCTTTGGAACAGCCCGACATCACGATCTCGGTCCGCCAGACCTTCGGGATCAACAGCGATCTGCAGGTCCCGGCATTCAGCCAGGCGAGCGAGCATGTTCCCGATCTCGACGACGCCTATCGTTTCGACCGCGATACGACATTGGCGATCCTCGCCGGGTTCGCCTTCAACCGTCGCGTGATGATTCAGGGCTATCACGGGACCGGCAAATCGACCCATGTCGAGCAGGTCGCCGCGCGGCTCAATTGGCCCTGCATCCGCGTCAACCTCGACAGCCACATCAGCCGCATCGATCTGGTCGGCAAGGACGCGATCGTCTTGCGCGACAACAAGCAGGTCACCGAATTCCGCGAGGGTCTGTTGCCCTGGGCATTGCAGCATCCTATGGCCTTGTGCTTCGACGAATACGATGCCGGACGCCCCGACGTCATGTTCGTGATCCAGCGCATTCTGGAGGTCGAGGGCAAGCTGACCCTGCTCGACCAGAACCGGGTGATCCGGCCGCATTCGTGCTTCCGGCTGTTCTCGACCGCGAACACCGTCGGCCTCGGCGACACGACCGGCCTCTATCATGGCACGCAGCAGATCAACCAGGGCCAGATGGACCGCTGGAACATTGTTGCGACGTTGAATTACCTGCCGCATGACGCCGAGGTCGACATCGTCCTGGCGAAGGTGCCGGACTACGACAATGACGAGGGCCGGCGGACCATCAGCGCAATGGTGGCTCTCGCCGATCTGACCCGCGCGGGCTTCATCAACGGCGACATTTCGACCGTGATGTCGCCGCGGACGGTGATGACCTGGGCCGAGAACGCCCGCATTTTCGGCGATCTGGCGTTTGGTTTTCGGCTGACCTTCCTCAACAAATGCGACGAGACCGAGCGCCCGACGGTGGCCGAATACTACCAGCGCTGTTTCGGCACCGAGCTCGCGGAAACCGGCGTCAACGCGACGTTGATGTAGGCGCGGCCGACCCGCCCAATGGCCCAGGACTTCTCCCCGACGGAAATCTTCAAACGCGCCACTGCAGCGACGTTGCGCGCTATTGCCGAGCGCGACGATGTGACCGTGGGGTTCGGGCCGGAACCGGCCGGCCAGAGCGGCGCGCGGGTGCGCCTGCCGAACCCGCCGCGCGACCTCCCGGCCGAAGAGGCGGCGCAATTGCGCGGCGCCGCTGACAGCGTCGCGTTGCGGCTGCGCTATCACGACGATGCGGTGCACAGCAAACGCGTGCCGAGCGGGCCGCTCGCGAGGGCCGTCTTCGACGCCGTCGAGCAGGCGCGGGTCGAGGCGCTGGGTTCGCGGCGCATGGCGGGGGTCGCCTCAAATCTCGAAGCGATGCTCGACGAGCAGTATCGCCGGCAAGGTTATGAGCGGATCACCGAGCGCACCGAAAGCACGATGGCCGAGGCGGTGCGTCTGTTGACCCGCGAGGCGTTGACGAGAGAGCGGCCGCCGCCCGCAGCGCGGCGCGTCGTCGATCTGTGGCGCCCCTGGCTCGAATCGCGCATCGGCAAGGATTTCGGCGACCTCGACCGCGCGATCCTCGATCAGGACGCCTATGCGCGGGCGACCCGCAAATTGCTTCAGGACCTCGACATCGACTTCGGCGAAGCCGACGAGTCGGAGGACACCGAGGAGCAGCAAGGCGGCGAGGAATCGGAGAGCGAAAACCAGAGCGAGGGCGAAGGCGCCACCGCCGGCGCCCAGGCTTCCGACGAGGGTTCGCCCGCCGAGGGAGCGGCCGAGGACGCGCAGGACGCCGCCGAGTCTGGTGACGGCGAGATGATGCCGGGTTCGAGCGACGACGACCCGGGCCGTCCCGGCCGTCCCGGGCAGATGCCGCGCGGCCGCAACGACGACACCGCGATCTACCGCGCCTTCAGCGTCGCTGCGGACGAGGTCATCGAGGCCGATCAGCTGTGCGACGCCGACGAGTTGTCGCGGCTGCGCCATCTGCTCGATCAGCAATTGGCGCATCTGCAGAGCGTCATTGCGCGGCTCGCCAACCGATTGCAGCGCAAGCTGATGGCGAAGCAGACCCGCGCCTGGGAATTCGATCTCGACGAAGGGCTGCTCGACGCCATCGACAATTCGGGCTCGATGCGCGGCCGGCCGATCACCGTGGCGGCGATGAGCGCCGACATCTTGGCGCGCACCCTCGAACGCTGCGGCGTTAAGGTCGAAATCCTCGGCTTTACGACGCGCGCGTGGAAGGGCGGGCAGTCGCGCGAGCGCTGGATTGGCGCCGGCAAGCCGCCCAACCCGGGGCGGCTCAACGATCTGCGCCACATCGTCTATAAACCGGCGGACGCCCCGTGGCGGCGCGCCCGGCGCAGCCTCGGGCTGATGCTGCGCGAAGGCATCCTCAAGGAGAACATCGACGGCGAGGCCCTCATTTGGGCGCATGACCGGCTGCGCGGGCGGTCGGAGCAGCGCCGCATCCTGATGGTGATCTCGGACGGCGCCCCGGTCGACGACTCGACGCTATCGGTCAACCCCGGCAACTACCTCGAAAAGCACCTGCGCGAGGTGATCCACGACATCGAGCGCCTCGGCGAAGTT
>VAZT01000083.1 GCA_005884825.1 Alphaproteobacteria bacterium | reverse complement strand
CTATACGCAGTGCAGCCCGATTTCCTGTACAGCGTGTCGCGTGACTTCATCAGGAGCTGCCGCACGCCGATGCTGGTGCTGCCGGATGACGTACCAGGGCATCCCTTGCAGACCTCGATTGATCTCGCCTCGCTAGCGCCGAACGCCGAGATCACGGTTTACCCGTGGAAGGAGCCGGAGGAGCTGAGACAACGCACGATCGACCGGGTGCGCCGCTTCTTAAAAGCACACATGCCGATGCGCGCCGCTGCGCAGTAGTCCACGGTTTCCGTCAATCCGTCGTCCCCGCAAAAGCGGGGCCCGAAGGAAGCGCGCAGTCGGTTTCCCCTGAATCTCGGCTCGGTGACAACAGAATTGCGAACGGAAAAAACTATGCCGTCCAAAACAACCGCTTGACAGGAAAAGCCCCATACAAGTTCGAATCCATCTCCGACTTCCTCGTGGGGAGATTGTCCACATAGCCCCTCGATCTTGGCGCTGAGCCTCAGGTGACCAAAGGGGGCGCTTCCGTCGCCCCCTTTTGCGTCTTCGGCGTCTCCCGCTATGCTGGCCGAGATGGTCTCGTCACGGGAGGTAGCGAGAATGGCACGCAACGGCGATCTCGGATCGAACGTCCCGATCACCGAGCGGATATTGGCAATCCGCGAGCGCTGGCACACAAAGAGGCATCCGTTTTTCCTTGCTTTCGGCGAGGGCAAGCTGCCGCTGAAGGCCTTGGGCCGCTATCAGGCGCTGCATTACCATTTCGTGTCGCGGGCATTGGCGAGCTTCGGGCTTCTTTATGCGCGCGGCTATCATTTCGAAGACGTGCGCAAGATGATCGCCGAGAACATCGCGGAAGAGGAGGGGCTCAAGGCGATCCCCGAGCCCGGTCACGAACCGCACGACCACAATGAGCTGATCCTGCGCTTCTGCCGCGCCGCGGGCCTCACTGATGATGAGGTCCGCAGCACGAAAATGCCGCCGGCCTGGTGGGCGCGCTCCCTCTATATGTATCACACGACGGCAACCGAGCCGGTCGGCGTCATCCTGGCGATGCAGACGACGCAAGAGGGCCAGATGCCCGGCCTCATCGGCGAGGTCCTGCTTCCCGCTTTCGAAAAGCATTACGGCTTCAAGCGCACTGCGCCTGAGATCGAGTTCTTTACCGAGCACGATGCCGCCGATGTCGAGCACAGCCGCCGTCAAATCGAACTGTGCGGCAGGCATCTCGACACCCCACAGCTCGAAGGGCGTGCCGAGCAAGTGGCGCAAGAAATATGCGAACTCCGTTGGGCCTCGATCTCCGAGCTCTACCGCTCGGAAGTGCTGGGCGAAAAGGAGATCCTACCGCCGGGCGTCGGCTGGAGGGTCAGCGCAGCGCGAGGAGACAGGCGCGCCGTCTGACGCATGCTTCGGCGCCGGTTGTCCTCCTGAAGATCTGATTTCGCGCCGCTTGTCCTCTCCTTGTTACGGGGAGTCAGCGAAGAACCATGCGCGTTAGGAGCGTCGTCTGCGCTATCCTGCGGGAGCCACGACCGCCGGGCGAGGACGGAGGATGGTTGCCAGCGATAGCTTTGCCGAGTTCCTGCGCGAGCAGCTCGCTCCGGTCGGCCGCGTCACAATGCGGCGTATGTTCGGCAAGACCGGCGTTTTCTGCGACGGGCTGATGTTCGGGATGGTGACAGACAACATGCTCTACCTCCGGGTTGATGACCACAACCGGGCAGCCTTCAAGGAAGCCGAGTCTTTTCCGCCCCTCAGCTACGAGAAGAAGGGCTGCACCATCGACCTCTCCTTTTGGCGCGCGCCGGAGCGGCTGTTCGACGAACCCGATGAGCTTGTCACGTGGGCGCGAGTAGCACTGGCGGCGGCGCGTCGGGTCGCGGCCAAGAGAGAACGGACATCGCCAAGGCGAAATTCAAAGCCGCAACCCACATGGCGGCGGGTCTGAATAGTTCGCCAAACAAAGGGATGCAAGACAAAGCGCGGGGCGCAATGGTGGGGCTGGTCATCACGATCGCACAGCGTAAAGGCGGCGCCGGCAAGACAACCCTCGCCACTCAGCTCGCTGTCGTGTGGGCGCGCTACGGCGCACGGGTTGCGGCGCTTGATATCGATCCGCAAGGCAGTTTCTCAACTTGGGTCGATCTGCGCCGGGCGAGGCTTGGGGCAAAGGCGATCGGTTTTGATTTTGCCGCACTGCCTGGCTGGCGCGCGGCGCAATGGGTCGACGATCGGGTCGGTTCGGCGGATCTGGTCGTGATCGACGCTCCGCCGCACGCCGAAACCGAGGCGCGGATCGCGGTGCGCGTGGCACGGCTTGTGGTGGTTCCCGTTCAGCCATCGCCGCTCGATCTGTGGGCGACGGCGGAAACGCTCAAAATGGCGCAAGACGAGCGGCGGCGCTCACTTGTTGTCCTGAACCGAGTGCCGCCGCGTTCGCGGCTCACCGAAGACATTGCCGCCGATCTTGCCAGCGCCGGTACCCCGATCGCGGCGACCCGGATCGGCAACCGTGTTGCATTGGCGCAAGCGATGGCGCTGGGGTTTGGCGTCATCGAAAACGCCCGTATGACCCCCGCAGCCGCGGAGATAAGTGCTCTTGCCGAAGAAATCCGCGGCGCGGCCTCGGGTTAAACCCGCGGCTGAAGCCATAACAAGATCAGTTGAGCTCCAATCGGATACCGAGCTTTCTCACGCGGAACCGGAAGTTCGAATCCATCTCCCTCCAGCGGCGAGTCCACTGCGAACTCGACTGCCGACCACGTGATCGCCAGCGGGCCTTGAGACCCTCCGCGATTTCGGGACGGAGCGCCGTTTTTTTCAAAATCGGTGGAGCCAAGCTCTCCGGACATTGTAGCGGCGCCGAAACGCAGGACGCCGCACGATTGCCGTTGTCCGGAAAGCCCAAAAGAGCGATTTTGGTCCCAAGCTCACCGGGAACTCGGGAGTGTGGCGACCGGGGCCCTACGGGGAGGGCTGATCATGCCCGGTAGACCTGGGCAAGGGAGGAGACAATGGCGGTCGAATGGCGCGTCAAAGCAACGGAATTAGCCAACTGCAATTGTGACTACGGGTGCCCGTGCCAATTCAACGCGTTGCCGACACATGGCAATTGTCACGGATTGTTCGGGCTGGAGATCGAGGAGGGACATTTCGGGGCGCTTCGCCTCGATGGCTTGCGGGCCGTGCTGCTGGCCAGTACCCCGGGCGCCCTTCATCAAGGTAACGGCACGATGCAACTGATCATCGATGAGCGTGCCGATGCTGCCCAGCGCGACGCGCTCCTAAAGATCATGACCGGGCAGGAAACCGACGAGATGGCCACGATCTGGTGGGTGCTCGCAGCGATGTGCCCAAACAAGCTGGAGCCGCTGTTCCGGCCGATCGAATTCCAGGTCGATGTCGAGGCGCGGCGGGGGCGCGTCTGCGTACCTGGGATCCTCGAGCTGACCGGTGAGCCGATCCGCAATCCGGTAACCGGCGCCGAACACCGCGTCCGCATCGATCTGCCCGACGGCTTCGAATTCCGCATTGCCGAGATCGGCAGCGGTACGACTCGGTCGACAGCGGCGGTTGCGCTGAATGGTCTCGAAAATAGCTACGGCCAATTCGCCCATATCCATCTTAGCAATCACGGCGTCGTCGATTAACGATCGCGGGGCATGACTGACGGTGCGCTCCCAGCGCTGCTGCGCCGCGACCGCGCAGTGGTGCTGTCAGGTCTTGCCGCGGTGGTTGTATTGGCGTGGGCCTATCTTCTGTTTGGCGCCGGCATCAAAATGGAAATGATGGACATGGGCGGCGGCCAGATGATGGCGATGTCGCCCGAATGGACGCTCGGCTACGGCGCCCTAATCTTCGTCATGTGGGTGGCCATGATGGTGGCGATGATGCTGCCGAGCGCCGCGCCGGCAATCCTCCTGGCCGCTGCGCTCGATCGGCGGCGCAGCACGGCGAGCGCGCCGCAACAGGGCATGCTGTTCGCGTCCGGCTATTTGCTCGTGTGGTCCGCTTTCAGCCTTTTGGCGACCCTGCTGCAATGGGGGTTAGACGAGGCAGGCCTGCTGTCGGGAACGATGGCGGCAGGCAATCGCATTCTGGCCGGCGCCGTGCTCGTCGCGGCGGGGGCCTACGAGTGGACACCGCTGAAAAACACCTGCCTTGCCCACTGCCGCTCGCCCATCGCATTCCTCCTACAACACTGGCGCCAGGGACGCCTCGGCGCAGTCGTGACCGGCATGCGGCATGGGCTGTTTTGTCTAGGCTGCTGCTGGATATTAATGGCACTACTGTTCGTCGGCGGATTGATGAATCTCCTCTGGGTGGCCGCGATCGCCCTACTCGTTCTGATCGAGAAGACAGCGCCGTGGGGCGGTCGGATGGCCCGGATCACCGGTGTCGTCCTTGCCATATGGGGCGCCGCCGCGCTGGCGCTGGCTATATGATCTGTCACCAAGGAGGTTACAGTGGCCACGGAATAGCGCATCAGAGGGACCGTGCTCGCGCAGATAGCGTGCGTCCTCCTGTTTCAGCGCCCTGGTGGCTGACTCCTTTCGCGGACCTAGTTGCCGCGCTCGTGGCTGAGTCAGTCGGCGCTCGGCGCTGAGCACTCGCTGTTCTTGAACTTCATCGACCTGATTCGCTGGATGATGAGACGAACCTACCCCTCTGCCTGTCGACCGGCAAATGACCGCTTTTAACTACCGGTAAAGCTCCCCGGAACTCGGCACCGCGAGGCAGCTCAATGACGGCTCGCCAAGCTGACCATAAGCGAGATAGCGCCCACCAATATGAGGCTGAAGGCCCAAGTCGCATCCAGATTGAACCAACTCCGGCACACGAACTTGAGACCCAGGTATCGGTAGACCAACCAGGCCAAGATGCCGCCGGCTGCGATCATCGTGACAGAGTGGACGACGGAAACCAGGGCGGCCATGCCGAGGTCGGCATTGATGAGGTCGGCTGTCGCCTCATGGCCGCTGTTGAGGTCAGCGGCGCGGCAGAGACCAAGATAGATCGGTACCAGCATCAGTCCCGCGCCATGCGCGATCGCTACGGCAAAAGACCAGAGCCCCAATTGCGTCGGTCGTATCCGCGCCAACACTCGCGGATGACGCCGTTTGACGAACCGGAAGATACCGAACCCAATGACCAGGAGGCTCGCACCGATCTGGATCTGTCGGTGCCATTGGACGAGGGCGACCAGCAGAGAGAAGGGAAGGATCACCACGAGCATTGCCAGCAGATGGCCGAGCGTCAGCGGCCAAAGTGCTGCCAGGAGGGCGCGCGAGCTCCTTTCCATCAGCCCGGCGGAGACGGCGAGCGGCCATCCCATCCCCGGGTTCACTCCGTGATAGAGGCCGCTCGCGACGACAGCCAGCCAGAGTGCAGCAGGCATCCAGTTCAGTTCAGTCCAGTCCCGTCCCGTTCAAACCGACGGATAGCAGAACGAATCCGTCGAGCAATCGCCGCCCTCGAGCCGGATTTGGTGTGCCCGGTATCCGTCGGGGAAGCTCACCCAGTAGTCCTTTGCTAACTCGATGCCGCCGCTCGGACTCGCATTGGCCATAACCTCAGCGCCCCGCACTCCGTCGGGATAAAACTGGTTGTCCCACGTCGAGTAGAGCGAATTGGTCCAGTAGACCCGCTTACCGTCACGGCTGATCTCGACCATCTGCGGGCCGCCCGCATACACCTTGCCGCTCGGGTGCGGCGTTCGGCGAGCGATGCCGCCGACGTGGACGGAGCCCGCGAGCTTCGGCTTCCTCGGGTCGGTGACGTCGTACTGACGCATCTCGCCGGTTCCCCAGCAGGCGACGTAGAGAAACCGGTCATCCATTGAGAGGTCGATGTCGGTCACCAGCGGCGGCACTGCGCCAAACCCCTGCAGGAGCGGTGGGAGCTGGTCCTTGGACGCCGGTTCGGGCGGGATCGTAGCCGTCTTCTCGATGTGGAACTTGCCGCCTTCGCGCCACCAGGTCCAGATCGAGCCTTCGAGGTTCGTGGAGTCGACCACAACGCCCAGGAACCCGTATTCGCGAACGGGATCGTGCGCGGGCCGCACCTCGAGCGCCATCTGGTGGTTGGCTCCGAGATCGATCGTCTGGATGTTGCGGCGGGCGCGGAGGTCCCAGAAGTGGATCCGATGGCCATACTTGTTCGCGAGCAGATCCTCCGGCACGACCCCGTTCTCGTATTGCGGCGGCAGCCCCCACTCGCTCGTCACCATGTAGTCGCGCGGCAGGTTCCACCAGAAGTCATAGTGGAGGTTTTGGGGTCCGCGGTCGATCTCCCAGCGGCCCAGGATATCGAACGTCTCGCAGTCCATGATAAAGATGCCCGGCGGCCCGTCGGTGCCATCCTTGCCGCCGCCGAGCGTGCTGACGTAGATGCCTTCGGGGCCGCAATGGACCGTGTGAGGCCGCGAGTAGCCGGTCTTTTTCAAGACCTCCTCGGGCTCGATGATCTTGTGAATTTTCGCCTTGGTGGGATCGGGCTTCGTATCCACGACATAAAGGCGCGAGGACCGGATTCCGGGGATGATCAGGTAGCGCCGCTCGAGGAACGCGTGGCCGGTGAGCGGCGACAATGCCGACGAGCAGGCATTCCAGCCGAAATGGTGGAACTCGTCACCCTTGTACGGCATCGTCACCGTGTGGACGACCTGACTGAAGGTCGGCGAGCCGGGTTTCACGTCGATCACTGCGAGCGCGTCGGGCTGCGAAAAGTCCGGGCTCAGCAGCAAAGTATAAGCGAAGTTCTCCGGCGCAGCTTCCATAGCAAGCTTCGGCGATGCGTGGAAGGTCGGATCAGGCCTCATCATCATCTGAATGCCTCGCTGTTGTGTAAGCCGTCACTCATTCCCTCGCCGTTAGCGGAACATCGCCCGATAGTGGTAAGGCGGAAATTCGACATTTCGGTTCGGCGAGAGACCGGCGGGTTCAACGATCACCGCGACATCGCGGGCTTCCATCCGCATCTCTGTCCTCGGTCCGCGAGGCTGCCCGAAGACCAGCGTTTCCTCACGAGGACGACGATGCCAATTGACGACCCCGAATTGCCCTTCCGGTTTGAGGATTGCAACGACGGTTCGCGCCAAGCCCAGCTGATCCGGGACGCCGTGCAAGGTATTTGCGAGGAAAACATAATCGACCGGCTCCGGCACGACCGCATCGAAAGTCATAGCGTCCGCCACGACAAAATGGCAATTGGTCGAACCAGCTGCAGCAACAAGCGCCCGCGCGCGATCCAGCATAGCAGGGTCGATGTCGATGGCGTAGACGCCATCCACGATGCGGGCGAGCGGCGCCGTGAACAGCCCATCTCCGCAACACAGATCAACCACGACCATGCCGTGCCGCACGCCCATTTCGACAAGAACCGTTACGGGATCAGGCCACAACGCTCGCCACCAATCGGCATCAGGCATTGTTGTTGCCGGGAAAAAGCCGACAATCATGCGGTTCTCAAAGGATTCTATTTCTACAGGCCCACGGCGGCATGGAAGTCGGACTTCATCCGCGACTATCGATCCCCTCCAGCCTGTTCGCGATACGTATCTGTACCACAGCCGCTCTGGTTAAAAAATTCGGTATAAGGCCGCATCGTCTATGAACTCGCGCGCTGGAACTCTATCGGATGTCCCCGTGGCGACCGGCGGCTCCTGGCGCAACCACATCAGCGGGCTGGCCAAGGGAGGCCAAGGGCCGGCCGCGAGAGATGTCGATGGGTTCTTCTTCCGGCGGCTCAGGAGCGAAGACAAGGCCCCGTCTGGCGGCTGCTCGTCAAAAGCTACAGATCGTTGTGCGTCGGGCCTAGGACTTCATTACCTGCTCGCCAATGCCCGGGCGAGCTGGCTAACTGCATCTTGATGCTTCTCGTTCCTGATCTCGGCAAAATTGCGGGCGATCTCGAGCTGCATACGCTGGTGGAGCGTGATCAGCCGCGGACCTTCATCCCCGATACCGTCGTAAAAATAGGTGATCGGCGTGCTCAACGCGCGGGCGATCTCAAATAGTCTTCCAGCCGAAACGCGATTGATGCCACGCTCATATTTGTGAGCTTGCTGATAGGTTACCCCGATCATTTCGGCGAGTTGCTGCTGGGTCAGACCCAGCATGATGCGGCGTTCGCGGATACGCCTGCCGACATGGTCGTCGATCGCGACGGTTGACCGCCCTCTCTTCGCTTTCGCCATGCTCTTCACCTGTGTAAGCGCCTCGACCAGCGGATCGTCGCCTGATCCATATCCGCCAACGACGGTAAGGGCCGGTTAATTCCGGACGAGACACGCCGTATCATCTCCTGGATCTTTGCCGCCCATCAGATGGGCGGCGCGCTCGCCGGGATTGGCGCCGGCGCGGTGCGCAGCTTCAGCGGAGATTACCTCCTTCTATGACGAGCGGCCTCGCTTGCCTGTTGGCCTCGCTATTGGTGCTGCGGATCAGGGGCCTCGCGCCTGCCATAGTGCCCGCGGTCTGACCGGAAGAGAGCGCGATCTCAGATTTCGTGGCCCCGGGACCGAGGGTTCGAATCCGGCTTCCTCCAGCGGCGAGTCATCTGCGAACCTGATTTCCTCGACCTAGCCCAGGAGCCCCCTGCCGCCGGGCTCCGGCGCAATTGCCGCGGTCGTCTCGATCGCCGTCACCCGCGTTCCTACCCCGAGCTTAGGCTTTCGCATGGCTTGGCCGCATGGCGGGTGAAAGCCGATTGTGATACCCTGCCGCGACTGACAAATCAGCACGCCGACCCTTCAGCAAGTCGATTTTGTCCAGCCCGGGCAGGGGAGAATAGATACGTTATTGCGGCGATCTCCACCGGAAAGCTGACAAACCGGACACGCACGGGCTGGGTAACCCGCCGAGAATGGCTTCGTGGTCTTCGGTAGCGAGGTCCAATCACAAATTCAATAAAGAGGAATGCGATGAAGACCGCCCTTCGTAGTTTCTTGCTTGCCCTTCTCTTCCTGAGCGTCGTTGCCGTTGATGTCGCTCTTGCGGAAGGGTCGTATATCTTGGCGACAGGGAGAAGAGATCCGCGGATTTACGCGATCGACTTCCGGGCGGCATTGCGACCTCAAAACAACAACACGCCACATGCAATAGTGAGCCGATCCAAGGTTCTGCCGGACCGCGGCCGGGGCAGCATTTCCGTGATGGATGTAAGGGCGATGATTAACCCGAGATTCGACAACACCGATCGCGCCCTCGAGCAAAGCTACGACAGCGGCTATTTCGGCGCGGTGGGTCTTCTGCTGCTGCCCGAGTTGTTATTGGTGAGCCATTCGGAAAATTGGCTGACCGAAGACGGCTCGAACCGCATCAGTCTCATTGACCGCAACACCGGAGGCCGCCGAGGACAAATCGAGATGGCGCTTGGTCACCCGCCGCACGCCTGTCCCGACTTCCCGGTTCCGTTTGTCTCGCCGACGCCGCCCCCGGTGGTCCCGTTCTTGGCACCCGATCCGGGGTTCGGTTGCTGGCCGAACCCGGAGTTCCTCGCCCTCGGCCGCGGAAGCGATGGCAAGACCTACCTGTTTTCGGGAAACGCCGGCACGAATGATGTGTCCGTGATGGATTTCGAGAAGGTGCTCGCCGGCGAACCGGTCGTCGAAGTCGCGCCGCGTGTTCCGGTCCAGGCCGGCCCCTTCGGCATCCAGGCAAGCCCGAACGGCAAACTCATCGCCGTCACCGCCCGCGAGCGGGCCGATATCGACTTCGAGGGGAACACGATCTCGATCATCGACGTGGATCTGGCGAGAACCGGCTCGCCAAACGCCGAGGTGGCCAGGGTCCAGGTCGGGACCGACGATCCCAATGGCCAAACGCGACCCTTCACGCTCGCGTGGACCCCGAACGGGCGAGCGATCATCGCGACCAATTATCGGTCGAACAACGTCTCGATTATCGATGTCGGTCGGGCGCTGGCCCGTGATCCTCATGCGGAGGTTGCGCGCATTGCGGTCATCCGCCCGCCCGAACCCGACGGCACTGTACTGCCCGGCAATCCCAAAGGAACGGCGGTCACCGCCAACGGGCAATACGTCGTGGTCTCCGGCGGGCCCCGACTGCCTCCAGACGCTCCCCCGAGCGGTACGGTGTGGATCATCAACCTTCGTTCTCGCGCAGTGGTGGCTACCGTGACCGGGGTTGGCAATGATCCTTACGGCGTTACGATCCTCGAACGCCCGGAGTAGCGACATGCGGAGTCCGCGGCGGGCGCCGTTGCCGGCGGAACCGCAAAGCGGAGCGCACGTGAACAAGCCCATAACGCCGCTCGTCGCCGACACTGGGTCTACTACTGGGCGTCGACCCTGGCCTAATGCCGACGCCTTTCGCCGTTGAATTTTCCGGACATCAACCGGCCGTAAACCGCTTCTCGGCATAGGTGCGGAGAGCTTGTGACCGTCGCAGCAACTCGCCATTGGGCCGGGGTAGCATACTCTATCGATAGTGTCGCTGCGACGGCCGACCCGAATGGCCGGTTAAGGCGCAAATCGCGGAATTGCGTGTGGCAGCCCATCCGGTGGGGGCTAGGCGGATGCAGCGCCGTCGATGGCGATCTCCGCCCCGGTGATGTAGCTGCTCTCGTCGGAGAGCAGGAATGCCACCAGCTGTGCAACCTCCTCCGGCGTTCCGTAGCGGTGCATCGGCACCTGCTTCATCCGCTCCTCGCGCTGCTCGGGCGTGCGGAACGCGATCATGTCGGTATCGATTGGACCGGGATGAACCGAGT
>VAZT01000082.1 GCA_005884825.1 Alphaproteobacteria bacterium | reverse complement strand
GGCTTCAAGCGCGCCGGCGCCGACGGCGTCCTGACCTATGCGGCGGTCCATGCCGCGCGCCGCCTGAAAGCCGGCTGAAACCGGGGCTGGCGGAGCGGCCGGTCCGATTGTTGCAGCGCTGCCGCAACTTGCGGTAGTTGTTGCCGCGTCGGGCGGCGAATGAAGGAGCCGTCGCCGATCCGCGGTAACGAACAGGGAAGGGGTCCGCTATGTCACATAGCGAGAATGGGCATAATCTGGGCAACACAGCTCATCTCCGCGCCGATATCACGCGCCGCCGGGTGCTGCGCTGGAGCGCGGCGAGCGGAGCGGTCGGGCTCGGCGCGACACTGTTGAGCTCGAAGCCGTGGCGGGCCGCCTTTGGCGAGGCGAAGCCGTACAAGCTCGGCACGGAGCAGCCGCTGACCGGGGTTGCCGCCTACGGCGGCAAGTCGTCCCTCGTCGGGGTGCAGATGGCGGTCGACCGCATCAACAAATCGGGCGGCATCAACGGCCGGCCCGTCGAGCTTGTCGTCGCCGACGATCAATCGAAGCCCGACACTGGCCGCCGCGCTGTCGAGAAGCTGGCCACCGAAGACAATATCGACTTCCATGTCGGCGGTTTCCTGTCGAACATTTGCCTCGCCTGCACGCCGGTCTGGGAGGAGCATAAGATCGTCAACATGATCGGCGTCTGCCTCGATACGACGCTGACCACCAGCAAGTGCAGCCGCTATACATTTCGCACCTTCGACTTCGCGCCGGCGCAAGCCAAGGCGTTCGCCCCCTATCTGTTGCACCAGATCGGCAAGAAATGGCACATCCTCTATGCCGATTACTCCTGGGGCCAGTCGACTCGCGACGCCTACAGTGCCGAAATCAAGGCCAATGGCGGCGAGGTCGTCGGCAGCACCGGCATCCCGCTCGGCACCGCCGACACGACCTCGTTCCTATCGAAGATCGGCGGCGATTTCGACGGGCTGTTCCTGATCTTCTTCGGCAGCGATGCGATCAACGTCGTCAACCAAGGCACCGATCTCGGTCTTGCCAAGAAATACAAATTCGCCGGCGACGGCGCCGTCGCCGCCTCGACGCAGCTGCCGGCGATGGGCAAGAAAATCGAGGGCTTTGTCGGGATCGATCGCTATTTGCCGGTGTTCGACGCGCCGCTCGATACCCCCGAGCTGCACAGCTTCTTCGACGACGCGATCACCCGGCTGAAGAAGGTCGATCCATCGGGGCCGTTGCCCGACCGTTATGTGCAGTCGAACTTCGAGGCGGTCAACGCACTGAAGCTTGGCGTCGAGAAATCGGGGTTTCAGGGCCGCGCCGATACGCCCAAGCTGATCGAGGCGCTCGAAGGCCTCACTGTGAAGGCAGGTCCCGATTTTCCGACCGGCGAGAAGGTGCTGCGCAAGGACGATCATCAGGTGTTCATGCGCGAGTTGATATACGTCATCAAGGACGGCACCTACCATGTCCAGCAGGCCGTCCCGTGGGACCAGACCTTGGTGCCGCCGGCCTGCCATTTCCCCGCTGCTTGATGACATCGCCACAGAGATACGGGGGCACGGAGATAGAAATAAAACGGAATTAAAATAATCTCTGTGAACTCCGAGTCTCTGTGATGAATTGAAATCCCGTGCGATGTCTGCCGCTCTAGGTCTAGAACGCATCGGTGCGGAGTCGATGCCGCGGGCGGCGTCGTTGTTGTCGACCGAAGATCTCACCGTCCGCTTCGGCGGCCTCACCGCGCTCAATCGAGTTAATTTCGCGGTCGAACACGGCGAGGTCCGCGCGATTATCGGCCCGAATGGAGCGGGTAAGAGCACGTTCTTTAATTGCCTGACCGGAGTATTGCGTCCCTCCTCGGGGCACATCCGGTTCGATGGCGAGGACATCACGGGGGCGTCGCCGGACCGCATCTCGCGCAAGGGCATCGCCCGCTCGTACCAGATCACCAACATTCTTCCCAATGCGACTACCTTGGAGAACACGCGCATCGCCGCTCAGTCACGGCGGCATGGCTGGAGCTTGCTGACTCATCATCGGGCCTATCGGGACATCATCGAGAAGGCCGAGGAGGCCCTCGAGGCAGTCGGCTTGCGCGGCAAGGCGGGGGAGTTGGCCGCCAATCTTTCGCATGGCGAGCAGCGCAATCTCGAGATCGGCATCGCGCTTGCCACTGAACCTCAGCTCTTGTGTCTCGACGAACCAACCGCCGGGATGAGCGCGGCCGAGACGCATGACACGATGGAACTGGTGCGTCGGATTGCCAAGAATCTGACGATTTTGATCGTCGAGCACGATATGCAGGTCGTCATGGAGTTGGCGCAGCGGATTACCGTGCTCCATTACGGCGAGATCTTGGCCGAGGGGACGCCATCGGAGATCCAACAGAACCCCCGAGTGCTCGAGGTTTATTTGAAGACATGAACCTGGGCGGTGAGACGGTCCAAGCACTGGTCACAGTCGAGGATATCCACACTTACTACGGCAAGAGTCATATCCTGCACGGGGTGTCGCTCGAAGTCGGCAGAGGCGAGGTGGTGGGCCTCCTCGGCCGCAACGGCGTCGGCAAGAGCACGACGCTGAAAGCGATCATGGGCCTCGTCCATCCGAGCCAGGGCCGCGTCCTGTTCGAGGGCCGGCCGATCACCCATTTGCCGGCGCACCGGCTGGCGCGGCTCGGGATCGGCTATGTTCCCGAGGATCGGCGGATATTCCGCCTGTTGTCGGTCACTGAAAATCTGCGCACGGGGCTCGATCGCCACGGTGTGAGCAAGGCTCGAAAAGCGGAGCTGCTGGATAAGGTCTACGGCTATTTCCCGGTATTGGCCGAGCGTCGCAGCCAGGCCGGCGGCACGCTCTCCGGCGGCGAGCAGCAGATGCTCGCGATCGCCCGGGCGATGATGCTGGAGCCCAAAATCATCCTGCTGGATGAGCCGACGGAGGGTTTGATGCCGCGGATGGTGGCCGAAATCCGGCAGATCATCGACACGCTCCGCAGCGAGAATGTCGCCGTGCTGCTCGTGGAACAGAATGTGCCGCTGACCTTGGAGGCGGGCCAGCGGATCTACTTCATCGAGAAAGGCGTCGTCCGGCACCACGCGTTGGCTTCCGAGCTGCGCGTCAACGACGCCGTGATTCATCAGTATCTGGGAGTGTAGTGCGCACTCTTTTTATCGTCACCCCCGCGAAAGCGACGCGAAAGCGGGGGTCCAGAGGCACCGTTGGAGCCCGGCCGGCCTAGTGCTCAGATTCATTCACACGAATCAATGCGCCATGAAGCTCCTCGCTTCACCGGCGAAAGCCGGTGCCCACGGCAGCGCCGGGAAAGCGAGGAGGGGGCGTCAGCTGACTTATCTGAATGATTCTGAGCACTAGATTCCCGCTGTCGCGGGAATGACGAAAGAAATTGAGGTAGCCTATGGAAATCGCCTTTGATCAGCTGCTCATCCAGACAATAAACGGCGTCGTTACCGGGATGATCCTGGCGCTCGTCGCGTCGGGTCTGACATTGATCTTCGGCATCATGGACGTGGTCAATTTTGCCCATGGCGAACTCTTCATGCTGGGCGCCTATGTCGGCGTCCTCATCTTGGCGGCCACCGGGGATTTCTGGCTCGCGCTGGCGGCGGCTACGCTCGCCATAGCGCTGCTCGGTGCAGTCATATACCTGACGACACTGCGCCCGCTGCTCGGCCGCGATCCGCTCTATACGATCCTCGCCACCTTCGGGGTTTCGCTCGTCCTGCAGAATTATGCGCTTTGGCAGTTCGGCCCGGTGGCGCGCAAGATCGAAGAGCCGTTCACCGGCCAGTTCACGCTCTTCTATCTGGCCTATCCGTGGTATCGCATAGTGATTGCGCTGCTGTCCGCCGCCATTATCGGGGCCCTTTGGCTGTTCCTCAAATTCGGCACCTGGGGCGTCTGGATCCGCGCGACCACACAAGACCGCGTCATGGCTCAAGCGATGGGCATCCCGGTGCCGTGGGTGCTTACGGGCGTTTTCGCGATCGGCGCCGGGATGGCGGCTGCCAGCGGGGTTTTGTTTGGCCCATTGGTCGGCGTCAATCACGCCATGGGTGTCGATTGGGTTCTCAAGGCGTTTATCGTCGTGGTCGTCGGGGGCATGGGGAACCTCGCAGGATCGATCGCCGCGGCGATCTTTATCAGCCTGCTGGAGGCATACGCGTCGCTTTGGGTCAGCCCGGCTCAGGCGGTCATCGTTTCGTTTGTCGTATTGATCCTGACGCTGCTGTTTCGGCCCACCGGGCTCTTTGTGGCGACGCCGAAATGAGCAGGCGCCGAACTACCGTCTACTGGACGGGGTTCTGCGTAATCCTGGCGCTTTTGATTATGGCCCCCCTCGTGCTCCCCGAATTCTGGCGGCGGTTCCTGACCGAGATACTGATCTGGGGCCTCCTGGCGATGTCCTCCGACATCCTGATCGGATATACCGGCATGGTGTCATTCGGCCATTCGGCCTTTTTTGGGCTCGGGATCTACGGCGCCGCAGCCGCGCTGTTGTCGGTCAGTCCGCCGAGCCTGCTGCTGGCGCTCCTCTCTGGACTGGTGGCCGCCGCTGCAGCAGCGGCATTCGTCGCGTACTTCTCGACGCGTTTGCGCGACATCTATTTCGCGATCACTACGCTGATCTTCTCGCAGATTTTTTATGTGATTATCTTCACCTGGACCGAGGTGACCGGAGGCGAGAACGGGCTGACCTTCAGCCGGCCGCCGCTGGCGATCCCGGGGCTCTTCTCGCTTCGCTTTGCGCCCAATACGCTGCACTGGTTCGTGCTCGCAGTGGTGGTGCTTTCTTATCTTTTGCTACGCCGCATAACCCAGTCGCCGTTTGGCATGGTGCTGCAGTCGATCCGCGAGAACGAGGCCCGCACCCGCGCTGTCGGCTATCCGGTCGAGCGGTACAAGATGGTTGCGGTAATGCTCTCCGGGCTGTTCGCCGGACTGGCCGGGGTGCTCTACGCCTTGCAGAACCAGTTCGCCGCGCCCGATTTTGTCTTTTTTCTGGTTTCGGGCGAGGTCGTCATCTTCAACGTCATCGGCGGGATCGGCACCTTGGTCGGTCCCATCGTCGGTGCCGCATTCTTTCTGCTGCTGCGCGAGGGACTGTCGCGTTTCTTCACGGAATACTATCTGATCTTCGTCGGACTGATTTTCATTGCCATGGTCATTTTCTTGCCCCAGGGGCTGCTCGGTTTCGCCCGCCGCTGGCTCAACCATTAGGTCTCGGCCCCGCTGAGTGCGGGTCGCCAAGCCGAATGACCAAAATTTACTGAGATTTACCGCAGTTAACGGCGTCCCCGGTACGACGGTGATTAAATCGATGACGAGGCGCTCCGGCGTCACGGAATTGAATTGGCCCGTACGGAAAACTGCAGGAGCACGACCGGTGGCGCGCATTTCAGATTTGAACACTCCCCACGCGACTGCGAAACACGACGACCGCGGTGATGCGTCCGAAAAGCATTCCAATCAGCCGGATCAGCCTGAGCGCCCCCAAAACATGCACCAGGTAATCGAGGACCTGATCCCGCGTCTGACACGCTACGCCCGGGTTCTGACGCGCGATCTCGCAGCCGCAGACGATCTCGTCCAGGAGTGCCTCACCCGAGCCCTCGGGAAAATGCATCTGTGGGAAGAGGGGACCGATCTCCGCGCGTGGTTGTTCACCATCTTGCACCATCAACATGTCAGCCTCACTCGCCGGCAGGCGCGCCAGCGCGCCAACACCGAATTGCAGAAATCTTACCGGAGCCCGGCGGTTTCGCCCAATCAGACCACGCGCCTCGAGCTTCGCGATCTGGAGCGGGCTCTCGCCGCACTGCCGGAAGAGCAACGGTCGGTAATTATGCTCGTCGGATTGGAGGGAATGCGATACGACGAAGCTGCATCGCTGGTAAACCTCCCCGTCGGGACGGTCCGCTCGCGGGTATCGCGCGGTCGGGAGACCCTGCGCAAAATGACCGAACTCTTTCCCGGTCGCCACTCCCCCCGTCCCACATTCCGGCAAGTCGTAACTCTCCCGCCGCCCGGCACCTATAGCGGCGAAACCCCTTTCCGCCTCACTTTCACAAGAGGTATTCCAATGAAGATCCTGTCTCTCACAGCCTCGTTATTCGCAATTTTATTATGCCACGCAGGTACCCCCGCTGCCGCCCAGCAACGCGGGTTCGAGCGCCCCGCGCAGCTGCATGCCGTTAACCCCAGCATGTCGCTGACGGCGCCGACTAACAGCCCGCTGCAAGATCAGATGCGGCAGGACTACGCCACGGGCCTGATGGGGGCGCAGCGCGAGTTGCTGCAACAGAACCCGTCCGGTCTCGGCCGACAAGAGCAGGCGATAGGGCGAGAGCTCAACGGTTACACGCCGCATTAGGACGGGTTTCCAATCATATTGTTCGTCATTCCCGCGAAAGCGGGAACCCAGGAGCAAGCGACCTCATCGTTACCCCCTGTTCAAGCCAGACCCTGCCGCTGGCGAAAGCAGGGGGGCTCTGGACCCCGGCTTTCGCGGGGGCGACGAGGGCCGACGCGTAGGCGACACCGCATTGTATCGAATAAGCCGCGCCAGCGCGGCTTGATTTGCCCTGGCCGTCACATGGCGGCCCCTCGCTCCCGCGATCATCAGAGCCTCGGTGCCCCTGGGGAACCACTTGACCCGGTGATCCAAGTTGTTTTCGGTATGCCGGAAAGCGTGGCGGCCGGCTCGCGTGAGCCGGCCACGGCCGTACCCTTGGGGAGGAGGCATGACGTCTCAGACCGCCGAAGACCTGCTGTCGCTCTATGACCGCGCACCGCTCAATCGCCGCTATTGGGTCAGCTTCACCCTGCTGGCGCTGATCACGGTTCTCGATTTTTTCGATTTCTTTCTGATCGCGTTCATCCTGGCCGCGATCGGGCCCGAGTGGCACCTGACCTACGGCCAGTCGGCGCTGATCCTTTACGGGGGCGGGGTCGGCGCGATCCTCGGCGCGCTGGTTTGGGGGAGCCTCGCCGATGTCTGGGGGCGCAAGCTGCAGGTCGTGACCGGCACCTTTATTTGCGCGGTCAGCGCCGGGCTTATCGGTTTTCTCCCGACCGGCGCCTGGGTGCTGTTGGCCTTGCTGCGCATCCTGGTCGGGTTCGGCCTCGCGGCGGCAGCCACCCCTTGCCTCGCCATCATCGTCGAGCTCACCCCGACGCGGCACCGCACCGGCATCACGAGCTTTTATGTCGTGTTCGCCAGCGCCGGCACGTTATTGGCCTCGTTCACTTCGGCGATCCTGTTGTCGCTGTTGGGCTGGCGCGGCGTCGCGATGCTCGGCATCACGCCGACGATCGTGGGCTTGCTGGTGTGGGCGTTCGTGCCGGAATCGGTGCGCTGGCTGACCGCCAAGGGGCGGTTCGCCGAGGCCCGCGACGAGGTGGCGCGGCACCTGGCCCTGCCTCGAGAGAGCGTTCCGCTGCCGACCACGAGGCCAGCGTCGCCGCCGCGGGCGAGCCTGACGGAGCTTTACGCCAACCCGCGGCTGTTCTGGCAGACCGTTATCATCTGGGGCGGTTCGTCGACCGCAGTTTATGGCTACTATCTTTGGGGGCCGACGATCGTCGCGCTGGTGCTCGGTGTGCCGGTCGGCCAGGCGGCGAGATATTTCGTCTACGTGGCGGGAGGCGCTGTTATCGGCAAAATTCTCGTTTCGCTTATCGCGCCGATTATGGGGCGCCGCGTGCTCGGCGTCACTTTTGGGTTCTTGGCGGCGATTTGCCTCGTCGCTGCCGGCTATTATCACAGCGCGGTGGTCGCCGGGTTCCCGCTGATGGTGATGCTGATCGCGGCTTCCGCCTTTTTCTGCGAGGGCGGGTTCTCCAACCTTGCCCCGTACACGGTCGAGCAATACGGCGTCCGCCTCGGAGCCCGCTCCGCCGGGTTGGGGCAGGCGGCAAATGGCGTCGGCAAGATCCTGGGCCCGCTGGCTCTGGCGCTGATCGCCGGAAGCAGCAATCTCGTGTCGCCGCAGGCCACGGAGAATGCCGTCCTGCCTGCCTTCCTGTTCCTCAGCGTCAACATGCTGCTGGTGGCGCTGGGGTTCGGCTTCCTCGGTGTCGAGACGCATGGCAGGCCAATGGCGCTCGGCGACGAGACGGCGGCGGTAGTGCCGGCCGGTCCCAGGACTCCGCCGAGGGCGTCATCAAAGACAACGAGATGAGCCCTAACATCGCAGCCGGTGGCGAAAGTTTTGACGTAGCCTACCTGGTGCTCAGCGGCACGACGACAGCGGCACGCTGTCCCGAGATTCTGGGTGGGCTCGTCGGGCTTGGCTTGTGCTGTTCGCGCCGTGCAGCTTCAACTCGCTGAACAAGCTCGCGCACGGCATCGCCGACAATCTCGCGCTATCCGTGGTCGCCGAGGCGATAGGGCGCGGTACGCCGGTGATCGTGGGCCCGTCGTTGAACGCGCCGCTCCTGAACCACCCCGAGGCGCGGGCATCGCTCGACAGGCTGCCCGGCTGGGGCGTAACCATTGTGCCGCCGGTCGACGAGGGCGAGGGACCGCGCCTCGCCCCATCCGCCGTGCTGGTCGACGCCGTTCGCCGCTATGTCCGTTAATATCGGCAGAAGCTGGAGGTAGGGCGGAATGCGCAAGTTCTTCGGGTCGACGGGTTCGGTCAGCCGGCTCACTATCGTGAGCCAAGCCCTCGACAGCAATATGCTGGGTGATCCGTCGGCGCGGGTCGTCGATGTATATGTCCCGGCTCGGCATGACGGACAGGGATTGCCCCTGCTGGTGGATCTCGTCGGCTTCACCGGCAGCGGCCTGTCGCATACGAATTGGGTCGGTTTCCGCGAGAACCTGCCGGAACGGCTCGACCGGCTGATCGGTGAAGAGCGCATGCCGCCGGTCGTCGTCGCCTTTCCCGATTGCTTCACCCGGCTGGGCGGCAACCAATACATAAACTCGGCTTCGATGGGTCCCTGGGAGGACTTCCTGCTGTATGAAATGCTGCCGGCAATCGAAGAGCGCTTCGGCTGCGGGGGCATCGGCCGCCGCGGCGTATTCGGCAAGAGCTCCGGCGGGTACGGCGCGGTCACCCACGCTCTGCGCCACTCCGACATCTGGTCGGCGGCGGCCTGTCATTCCGGCGATATGGGCTTCGAGCTGTGCTATCTGCCCGACATGCCGGCGGTCTTGCGGGCACTCGCCGGCGCCGAGAACTCCATCGAGAAGTGGTGGCAGCAGCTCGAAGCCTCGCAAAAGCATCCGGAGGGTTCCTTCAAGGTGATCAACGCTCTGGCAATGGCGGCCAGCTACGATCCCGATCCGACGCAGTTTCTGGGGATCCGGCTGCCGGTCACGTTCGACACCTGTGAGGTGATCGAGGAACGCTGGGCGAACTGGTTGCGGCAAGACCCTGTCGTTGCGGTCGAAACCCAGGCGAACAATCTCCGCCGGCTGAAGGCGCTCTACATCGACTGCGGCGAGAAGGATCAGTTCAATCTGCTCTACGGCGCCCGCCGGTTTGTGCGGCGGCTGAACGAGCTCGGCATTGCGCATCGCTACGAGGAGTTCCCCGACAACCATACCGGCGTCGATTACCGGATGGACGAGAGCCTGCCTTTCCTCGCCCGCGCCCTGTCGGGCTGATGTCAGTCAAGGCGCTGGCGTCAGGAGATGCGTCGCTCACGGTTGAGGAGCGGCGGCTGCCGCACGCCCTTGTTCGGGGATCGCCGCAACCCGGGCAGGTTGTTGATTCTGCGCAAGTTTAAGCAGTGAGGGCGCGGAGGACACCGGCTTCTGCGGGCATTGCGCCAAAAAACTGTTGGAAATAACGACCACCCCATCTAACGTGCCGGGGGCGAAAGAGCTGGCGCTGTACAGAAAAGCGGCGCAACGCGTCCGACTAATGGACGTATTCCGATACGTTCTCTTGGGATAACGACCCAACTTCACCGTCAATGCAAAAGGCAGCATGAGAACAGGACAGCCCGGCCGACCGTATGGTCGCAATTACGGTAACAATGCCAACCGCAATCGGCAACAGATGCCGCAGCGAGGTCAGAGTCTCGATAGTAACGGTCCGAACGTCAAAATCCGAGGTACGCCTCATCAAATTTTCGAACGCTACATCACCCTTGCGCGGGAGGCGTCTACCAGTGGCGACCGCGTCGCGGCAGAGAACCTCTACCAGCATGCCGAGCATTACTTTCGCGTAATGAACGCTGCCAATGAAGGTCAGCAGCACCGTGCGATGCGCCCCGCCGCACCGGCCGATCCCCCGACAGAGGGGCCGGCAGAGGAAAGATCCGAGACAGTTGGTTCGACGCCCGCCTCACCGGGCGATCGGCAGCCTTTTTCCTGCTGATTCGTCCCGCGGCGCTGAACATCTTCCTGAAGATCCGATCTCGCCGCGCTTCATTCGCTCGACGCAAAGCGCCAGCCGCATTCTCGGCGGTTGCGTTTCCGAGGCCCGCTGAGACTATTTTCGATCAGCTTTCTCAGGAGTACGGTGCTTTCGATGCCCGCAGTCCCGCGTCTATTCGCCGTCGCGACCGCGGTTCCGCCGTATCCGCTCGACCAGAACGACGTGATCGAACGCGTCAAGCTCTTGTTCGGGCGCTCGCCGGACCTCGATCGGCTGCTGCCGATGTTCCTTAACACGGGAATACAGCGGCGATACTCCTGCGTGCCGCTCGAATGGTACGACCGGGCGCATGGCTGGCCCGAGCGCAACCGCATTTATCTCGCCTCCGCGCTCGATCTGCTCGAGGCGGCAACCAACCAGGTGCTCTGTTCTGCCGGCCGGAATAAGGACGACATCGACAGCATCGTCGTCGTTTCGACCACGGGCATCGCGACGCCGAGCCTCGATGCGCTGCTGATCGAACGGATGGGGCTGCGGAGAACGGTGCAGCGGTTGCCGATCTTTGGGCTCGGCTGCGCCGGCGGCGTCCTCGGGCTTGCCCGCGCCGCCAGTCAGGCCGCCGTCGCCCCCGGCAAGACGGTGCTCTTCCTTGTCGTCGAACTGTGCGCGTTGTCATTCCGGCGCGACGATTTGGCGAAAAGCAACATTGTCGCGACGGCTCTGTTCGGCGATGGCGCCGCGGCTGCGCTGCTGTCGACCGAAGCGGAGGGCCCGGCCCTGGTCGCCGCAGGCGAACATACCTGGCCCGGCAGTCTCGACGTGATGGGCTGGGAGGTCGCCGATGACGGTCTCAAGGCGATCTTTTCCCGCGACATTCCGAAACTTGTCACGACGCGACTGCAAGATGCCGCATCGCAGTTCCTCGCCCGTCATGGACTTGCGATCGACGAGATCGACCGTTTCATCTGTCATCCGGGAGGCGCCAAGGTGATCACGGCGCTCGAGCACGCCTTTGGCCTGACACAAGGCGCGCTGGTCGAAGCGCGGGCGGTGCTGCGCGACTACGGCAACATGTCGGCGACCACCGTGATGTTTGTGCTCGAACGGATGCTCGCCAAGGCGCGTGCGGCCGGGGCACGCTGGGAGCGCGCGTTGATGAATGCCCTGGGGCCCGGGTTCACCGCAGGCTTTCTCGTTATCGACAACCGGTGACTGTTCTCTACTGGACGCTCGGTCTAGTCGCGTTGCAGCGGCTCCTCGAGCTCGCCCACGCACGCAGCAATACCGCCCGGCTGCGCCGGCTGGGTGCTGTGGAGGCAGATGCCGGAGGTTACCCGCTTTACGTCCTGTTGCATGCCGGCTGGCTTATCAGCCTCGCCTTATTCGTGCCGGCCGAGACCCAGCCCGACTGGCTGCTGATCGGGCTGTTCGCCCTGCTCCAGCTGGGTCGGATATGGGTGATCGTGAGCTTGGGCCGCTACTGGACGACGCGTATCATCACCCTGCCGGACGCACCCCTGATGCAAACCGGCCCATTCCGGTATTTACGCCACCCGAACTATCTGCTTGTCGCCGCTGAGATCGCCGTGCTGCCCCTTGCTTTTGGCGCCGTCGCGGTCGCGGCGACGTTCTCGGCGCTCAATCTGGCGCTGCTCGCTCGACGCATTCGCATCGAGGAGCGCGTTCTGGCGCCGCGCCGCGCTGCATAAAAGCCGCGGCGCGAAGATTCCGGTCGTGGCTTTGCTGCTGAGACCCGAAAGCACGGCAGGGGCCAAGAGGTGGGTCGGATTTACCGCCATGAGCATCGGCATGTTCATGGCGATCCTCGACATCCAGATCGTCGCGAGCTCGCTGCCCGATATCCAAGCCGGGCTCGGCATTGCGCTGGATCAATTGAGCTGGGTGCAGACCGCGTATCTGATCGCGGAGGTCGTCGCGATCCCGCTGACCGGATGGCTGACCCGCGTCATGTCGACGCGCGGCGCCTTTCTCGCCTCCATTTGCGGGTTCACCGCCGCCAGCCTCGCCTGCGCCGCGTCGAACAGCTTCTGGTCACTTATCGCGGCGCGGGTGCTACAGGGCTTCTGCGGCGGCGCGTTGATCCCATTCGTTTTCGCGGCGATCTTTCTGATGTTCGAAGGGCTCGGTCGCAGCCGCGCGACTTTCGTCGCGGGCTTGTTGGCAATGCTGGCGCCGACACTCGGACCAGCCGTCGGCGGCTTCATCACCGACCGTTATTCATGGCATTGGCTGTTCCTGATCAATGTGCCGCCGGGAATAGTCGTCGCGGTGTTGGTCGCCTGGGCCGTGGACATCGATCGCCCCGACTGGCGCCATCTCGGCTCGGTCGATCTGCTCGCTCTGCCGCTGCTCGCTGTCTTTCTCGGCAGTTTGCTGCTGGTTCTCAAGGAAGCCCCGCATCGCGGCTGGGGCAGCCCGGAAGCACTGTTGCTCGCAGGTATTTGCTTCTTCTGCGCCGGTGGTGTGATCTGGCGCTGTTTGCGCCATTCGGCGCCGCTGATCGATCTGGTCGCGTTCCGCGATCATAATTTTGTGGTCGGGTGCTGTTTCAGCTTTGTTCTCGGCATCGGCCTCTACGGGGCAACATACCTGTTGCCGGTGTACCTCGGTCTCATCCGCAATTATGACGCCCTCGCCATCGGCGAGATCATGATGGTGACCGGCGCGGCCCAGCTGGTAATGGCGCCGGTCGCCACGATCCTCGAACGGCGCGTCGAGCCCCGGCTGCTGATCGCCGCGGGTTATGCGCTGCTCGCTGTCGGCCTGGTCGGCAACGGTTTCATGACCTTCGAGACCGATTTCTGGGGATTGTTCTGGCAGCAGCTCCTCCGCGGTGCAGCCATCATGCTGTGCTTGTTGCCGTCCACCGCGCTGGCATTGAGCGGCTTCGACCCGCTCCGTGTCCCAAATGCAAGTGGCTTATTCAACCTGATGCGCAATCTCGGCGGGGCGATCGGCTTGGCGCTGATCGACACCGTGCTCGAACAGCGCACGCCCGCCCATATCGCGTCGATCGTCGCGCGTCTGCAAGCGGGCGACGCGTCGGCGGCCCGTCTGGTCGGCCTGCCGACTGAGCGTTTCACCGGCGTCCCGATCCCGGTCGGCGAGGTCGACGAAGCAACGCGCGCGCTGGTCGCGCCGCTGGTCGAACGCGCCGGCCTCGTCGCCGCCTTCAACGACGCTTGGCTGCTGCTCGGCGGCTTGGTGCTCCTTTCGATGCTCGTACTGCTGGTTCGCGCGCCGCCGCGATCGGGGAATTCAATTTAGGACTATATTGAATTTGTAGCAGTGCGGTCTCGACCGTGCTGCGGATCTTGGCGTCGGCCTCTTCCTGCTGGCCGGCGAGCGCGGCGGTCTTGATGTGCCGGGCCATGGTGTCCTCCTATTCAATGACCTCGTCAGCGCGGGCCAGGATCAGCGGCGGGATCGTCATCCCGAGTGCATTCGCCGTCTTCAGATTGACCGTAAACTTAAAATGCG
>VAZT01000081.1 GCA_005884825.1 Alphaproteobacteria bacterium | reverse complement strand
ACGGGGAAGGTCTGTCGATCTCGCGGCGCAAGATCACATTGTCGACCGCGGGGGTGGCTCCGATGATCCGCCGGTGCGGCGCCGAGCTCGCGGTCAATCTCGCGGTCTCGCTGCATGCCGTGCGCGACGACGTCCGCGATCGCTTGGTGCCGCTCAACCGCAAATACCCGGTTGCCGAGCTGCTCGAAGCGTGCCGGACCTATCCCGGGGCGAGCAATGCCCGCCGCATCACCTTCGAATACGTCATGCTGAAAGGCATCAACGACAGCCCGGCCGATGCCCGCGAGCTCGTGCGGCTGGTGGCGGGGATTCCCGCGAAAGTCAATCTGATCCCGTTCAACCCGTGGCCCGGCGCGCCCTACGAGTGCTCTTCGGATACGGCGATCAAGACGTTTTCCGACATCGTCTTTGCCGCCGGTTATTCGGCGCCGGTGCGCACGCCGCGCGGCCGCGACATCCTTGCCGCCTGCGGCCAGCTGAAATCGGCGAGCGTCAGGGTGCGCCGGAGCGAGCGCGCAGCGCTGCCGGCCGGCTGATCTCCGCCCCTGCATAGTTTTCGGCGCCCTCGCGTGCTGTACGTGCTTCTCGGGACCGCGCTCGCGGCGTATGGCGTGGTGGTCGGGGGCCTTTACGTCTTTCAGCGGCAGCTGCTCTATTTTCCCGATACGAGGCGCCCCGAGCTCGGCGATCTGGCTGCTCTTGGCGTGCGCGAGATCACGCTCGGCACATCCGACGGGCTGTCGCTGCTCGCCTGGTACCTGCCGCCGAGGTACGGTCGCCCGGTCATCGCATATTTCCACGGCAATGGCGGCCATCTCGGCTACCGCAGGGAGCGTTTGTGGTCGTTTGCCGAGCACGGCTTCGGCGTCTTAATGGCCGAATATCGCGGTTATGCGGGAAACCCGGGGGTCCCGACCGAAACCGGTTTGCTCGCCGACGGTGCCGCGGCGCTCGATCTTCTCGCACGAGAAGGAATCCCGCCGGACCGGCTCGTGATCTATGGCGAGTCGCTCGGATCGGGAGTCGCCGTGGCGTTGGCGGCACAATATCGGATCGGTGCGCTGATCCTGGAAGCGCCATTCACCAGCGTCGCCGAAGTCGCGCAATATCATTATTCCTTTATTCCGGCCGCCGCGCTGGTGCGTGACCGGTTCGACTCGCTGGCGCGGATCGGCGATGTCAAGGCGCCGATCCTGGTTCTTCATGGCGAGCGAGACGCGATTGTTCCGGTGCGCTTCGGCCGAGCGCTGTTCGACGCAGCCCCGGAACCAAAGGAATTGTGGCTGGCCCGCGAGGCCGGTCACGAGGATCTCGTCCGCTATGGCGTATTCGAAGCGGTCCTCGACTTTTTGCGACGCCGGATCGGCTGACTTCATCCGCGCTGTGGACGGTTTAGGGGATAGAGTCGCTATCCTGGGGGTAAGCCTGTGGGCAACGATTCCGCCGCTTGTGCCGGAAATTTCCGGCGATAAGCTGCCTCTCGTGGTCGACACGGTGAACCCGAGGCCGTGGCCGACGGATCGGCGGGCCAATTTAGGGGGAAAATGGGAGCCCTCAGACCACGCCAGGGGCGGTCCATTCGGACCGCCCCTTTTGATTCGCGGGAGGCTTCAAGCCCGGATCTCCTGGCGTTGAAAAACCACATAGGCGATCGCGAAAATGACGATCATTCCGGCGATGAGGCCGGTTATCTGCGGCCATACCAGGACAAAGCTTTGCGTGGCCGGCAATGGCGCGCCGAGCATAGTCGAGGTTCGGGCCGAAGATCCCTTCCGGCGGACCGGCGATCAATGTCGCGACTAGGGGGGTGACGACCGACCAGAACAGCGAGAACAGGAGCCATACGCCGAGAGCGGCGAGCGCCGCGGTGGCGGGCGCGCGGAAAACCACGGAAAAGAGAAAGGCCACAGCCAGCCAGACCCCGCCATACGCAATCGTCGCGACGAGAAACCCCAGCATGCGCACCATTTCTTCGGTATTCGGCGGCAAACCGAGGAGCAACAGCCCGAGACCGATCGTCAAGAGCCACAGCGAGAACAGGCCGATCGTGAGCGCCACCAGCCCGGCGAGAAATTTGCCCAGCAAGAGGGCGTCGCGGTAGATCGGCTGCGCCAATACCCGGCTCAAGGTGCGGCGGTTGAATTCCCCGTTGATCGCATCGAAGCCGATCGCTATCGCGACCAGCGGGATCAGAAACCCCAGCAGTGCGATAAAGGACGGCAGCGGATCCTGCGCCATCGTCAGCAGCCGCAGGAAAAGGAACGGGCTCTCGCCGATACTGGCGCGGATCGATAGGATCGCGGCATAGGCGGCGGCGATGGCGGTCAGAAACACCAGGGCTTCGAGCAGCCACATCCGGGCGCCAGAAAGGTAATCCGCCGCCTCCTTGGCGAGGACGACCCCGACCCCGGTAAAGGGGGAGCCGCTACGCCGCATCGCGGACCTCGTCGAAATAGCGGGTATAGACCTCATTCAGGCTCGGCTCGGCGAAGCGGATGCCGAGCAGATCGAATGACGGCGCGAGGCGCCGCGCGATCTCGGCGCGCAGATCACTCTCGCAATCAACCCGGAAGATCTCGGGGGCCAGCACCTGCACCCGGACCACACCGGGCACGGCGGCGAGCTGATTGCGGACCGCGTCGCCGCGAGCTTCGACATCGATCACATACTGGGACGATAGCAGAACTGCGGTGCCGTCGGCCTTCAGCCCGCGGATCATCCCGAGAAACTCTTGCGTCGAGTGCGGGTCGAGGGTCGCAGTCGGCTCGTCGAGGATGGCGATGCTCGGACGCTTCATCAACACCTCGGCTAGCCCGAGGCGCTGGCGCATGCCGCGCGAGAACGTTGCCACTCGGTCGCGCCCGACATCGGGCAAGCCGACCCGCGCCAGCACTTCGGTAAACCGCTGGTCGATCTCGCGACGCGACAATCCGGCCAGCCGCCCGGTGTAGGCGAGGTTGTCGCGGGCCGAGAGCCCGTCGTAAAAGCCGACCGAATCGGGGAGATAGCCGACCCGGCGCTTTACTTCGAGCGGGTCGCGCAACGGGTCGAAACCGGCCACTTCGGCGCGTCCCGCGGTCGGCTCGGTAAGCCCGAGGAGCATCAAGATCGTCGTCGTTTTTCCCGACCCGTTGGGTCCGAGGATGCCGACGATCTCGCCGGCCCGGACGTCGAGATCGATGTGGTCGACCGCTACGGTCGCGCCATAACGCTTGGTCAGCCTCTGCGCCCTGATAACGGCTTCTTCAGCCATCCCAGCCTGCTTCTCCCTTTTGTTACACCGGCGAAGGCCGGTGCCCAATCACACTAC
Organism: Alphaproteobacteria bacterium; assembly: GCA_005884825.1. Classification (GTDB taxonomy): domain Bacteria; phylum Pseudomonadota; class Alphaproteobacteria; order ATCC43930; family CGMCC-115725; genus AP-15. The sequence continues at coordinate 15,649 of VAZT01000081.1, read as the reverse complement.
CGCCGGCCGAAGCGGGCGACCGCGAAAACGACGACCAGCAACGAGATCGCGATGACCCCGATCCCGACGGCACCCCATAGGGTCGAAGTCAACACCGTGATGCGGAAATTCGCGGATTCGGACTGGCCGCCGGCGGCATTGGCCCGGATCGTGGTCTGATAATCGCCGGCAATGGCGCGCGGCGACGGGGTCAGGCTGACCTTGATCGGCTGCGATTTCCCGGCTGCGAGCTCGGGCAGCTCTTTGGGATCGAAGCTGGTCTTCCACCCTTCCGGTGCCGTCGCGCTGAATTCGACGTCGCGCGCCGCCTCGCTGCCGTCATTGCGGACGACGACGGTCAATTGGCCGTCCTGGCCGGCATAGGCCTCGCCGCTCAAGCGCCCGCCTTCGCCGGCCAACGCCAGCCGTGGCTGGCCGACGACCGTAATGGCGAGATCGAGATCGGCCGAAGCCGCCTCGCTCTTGGCGTGCAGCGCGAGCTTGTAATCGCCGGCCGGCGTGTCGCGTGGCAAGGCCACCGAGGCTTCGATGTCCTTCGATTTTCCTGCCTCGATCGGAATGCTGGTGAGCTGCTGGCTGCCATAGGCCTCGGTGAAGGTGACCTGGAAGTTCTTCGGCGAGTCGGCGCTGAAATTGATCGTGGCGTCGCGTCCGCTGTCATTCGCGATGGTCACCCGGAACTTGAACGAGGTCGTCGCGGTGCCGCGCAGCGACGGGAAGTTGGTCGTAAGTTTGAGCTTCGCCGGGAGCTCCTGCCCGATCGTGACGGTGATCGGCAGTTTGAGATCGCTTCCGTCACCCTTGGCATCGACGAGAAAATGGTATTCGCCGGGTCCGGTACCGGCCGGCGGCTCGAGCCGCAGCTGCAATTTCTCTTCCGTATCGGGCGCCACGATCGCCGACTCGACCGGCTGCCCGCCGCCGAGAATTGTTGCCTTCCAACCCTGCGCGACCTGCGGCACCGATAGAGCCAATTGCTCCGGGGGACGATTGAAGTTGCGCAGCGACAGGTCGATCGTCGTGGTCTCGCCGGCGCGTACGGTCAGCGCGGGATAACGCGTCATCAAATAGACGCCGGTGATTCCATTCGACGGCTTGTCCGCGGCGTCGGCCCCTGTCGCCGTCAATAGGACAACACATAATGCGACAAGGTGCAGCAACATCCTCGACACCTCCGACACGAACTACTGCTTGGTAGCGGGAACCTTGGCGCGCTGAAATACGTCAGCCGCCGGCAGGCGCGAAATTAACAATTTTTCATGTATCGGGGTAGGTCGGGCCGCCAAAGCGGTCAGAAGGCGCTTCCGAAATTACGGGCGAACCAGCCTTTGGGGGGCGAACCGGGTGTGCCGGAAGTGACCAGCGAATACGCATCGACATACCAATCGCTGCCCGGGTAATTGTGGCCGAGCACCGCGGCATTCGCTTTGGCCTCGTCGGCGAGGCCGAGCGCCAAATCGCACTCGACGAGGCGTTCCAAAGCTTCGGGGACATGTGTCGTCGTCTGATAATTGTCGATGACTCGTTTGAACCGGTTCATCGCCGCCAGATACTGTCCCCGCTTCAGATAATAACGGCCGATCTCCATCTCCTTGCCGGCGAGATGATCCCGCGTGAAGTCCAGTTTCAGCTTGGCGTCTCGCGCGTACTTGCTGTCGGGAAAGCGCCTTACGACGTCATCGAGCGCCTTCAGAGCGAGCTCGGTAGTCTTCTGATCGCGGCCGATGTCGACGATCTGCACGTAATACGAGATTGCCTTCAAATAATAGGCATAGGCGATGTCACGGTGGCCCGGATGAAGTTGAATGAAGCGATCGGCTGAAACGATAGCCTCACCGTAATTTCCTGCTTCGTAGAGAGCATAGGCCGACATCAGCTGGCTTTTTGTGGCCCAGACGGAATAGGGGTGCTGGCTTTCCACCTCCTCGAATGTCTTGGCCGCCGTGGTGTAGCGCTCCTCTACCAGCTCATCCATGGCTTTGTTATAGAGATCGTCGACCGGTTTCTCGACATAGGCCTCCTTCTTCGCGCCGCCGCAGGCGGTAAGCGCGGCGATCAGCGCGGCCACGCCGAACCAGCGAAGGAAGGGGAACAAACGCATCGAGCTACTCTGGAGAGGAACGTTGATGCCCCGGTTATAGCACAACTCGATGGCGGGCGAGCAAGCCGGCGGGATCCTCAATCGCTGGCGAGCTGCAGCCCGTCCTGCCATGCCGGCTCGCTGCGATGGGTGGGCCGGCTCAGAGTGGTGAAACACCAGGCCTCACGGTCGGCGAACAGCGTGGCGAGCAGGCGCCGGGTATGGGCATGTCCCGAGCGCACGCCGCGAAACGACCCGAGCAGCGGACCGCCAGCGAGATAGAGGTCTCCGAAGGCGTCGAGGAGCTTGTGGCGCACGAACTCGTCGGCGTAGCGCAACCCGCCGACGTTCAAGACGTGATCGCGGCCGACGACCACGGCGTTGTCGAGCGATCCGCCGCGCGCCAAGCCGGCGGCCCGCAGCCGGTCGAGTTCGTCGAGCAGGCCGAATGTGCGCGCCCGGCTGAGCTCCGTCTTGAACGTGTCGGCATCGAACATCAGACAAATGTCTTGCCGGCGAATCAGCGGGTTGTCGAAGTGGATCTCGAAGCTCATCGAGAAGCCGTGATCGGGGAACAGCACCGCTGTCGCGCCATCTTCAGTGACACTGACTTTCTTCAATATTTTGATCGCGCGCCGCGCGGCATCCTGTTCGACAACCCCAGCGCACTCGATCAGAAACAAGAAGGGCGCGGAACTCCCATCCATGATCGGCACTTCGCGGCCATCGAGCTCGATAATCGCATTGTCGATCGCGGCGCCCGCCAACGCCGCCATCAGGTGCTCGACCGTGCCAACCGTATTTCCCTCGCCGTTGGACAGCACGGTAGAGAGCGGCGACTCGATCGTATTGGCCCAGTTTGCAAGAATCTCGGCGGCCGAACCGGCTCGGCGGAACACGATACCCGTATCCGGGGGCGCGGGGTGCAATGTCATTGCCACCCTTTCGCCCGAATGAAGTCCAATTCCCCGGCATCCGATAGATGTTTTCAGCGTCCGCTGGGACGCCGTCGCTATATCCCCCAACATCCGACAGACTTCTGTAAGTGTCCCCTGGCGAGCCGAAGCTACTTTCGCCCGGACTTCACCTCAAATCACTCTTTGTTACGAATTGTTGCGCCGCCGAAATATGTTCCTGCGCTCGTCAGACCCTCACCCCTCTTGCTGCTCGCCACCCCTCTCCCGCAATGCGGGAGAGGCGCTGTGGGACCCATTCAACTTGAAGCCAACTTAAAGCTCCTCTCCCGCACCGCGTCGCACCGCGGGAGAGGGGGAATCAAGCGCGTAGCGCTTGGTGGGTGAGGGCAAATTCAGTTTGCCTGACGGCGCAGGAAGGCGGGGATATCGAGCAAGTCGTCTTCCTTGCTCAAATTCGGCCGGTCGTCGGGCTCCAGCGGCGCCAGGCGCGGCTGCGCATTCGGCTGGGCGGCAGACTTTGCCGGCTGGACGGGCGGGCGCGGCGCAGGCTCCGTCGCGCGAGCGCGGCCGACCCCGGTCACCCGTTCGATCAGGCTGGGCACTCGCCCTTTCGGTTTTGGCGCGGCCTCCTTGGCGGAAGGGGGAACGGCGGGCTGGGTCAGCGGGACCGGGCGCGCTGCTCCGGCATCGGCCGGTTTAGGCGCAATGAAGGCGCCGTTGCGTATCGCCGCGGTCTCCGCCGCTTCTGCCGCCTGCGGCAGCGGTTCGCTGTCGATCTCCGGACGCGGCCGCGTCGACTGCGCCGCATTCTGCGTAAGCACGGGCTGGGTGTACCCGCCCGTCGCCGCTTCGCGCAGCGGAGCGGCCGAATCGCGGCTGCTGACCAGGCTGATCGCCGGGCGCGGCTGCGCGCCCGCTTCGGCATCAATGCCGGTGGCGACGACGGAGATCCGCATCCTCCCTTCGAGCCTCTCGTCGAAGGTCGAACCGAATATGATGTTCGCCTCGGGATCGACCTCCTCGCGAATGCGATTGGCGGCCTCGTCGACCTCGAACAAGGTCATATCGAGACCGCCCGTAATGTTTATGAGTACGCCCCTCGCGCCTTTCATCGAGACGTCTTCGAGCAGCGGGTTCGAGATCGCGGCCTCGGCGGCATCAGTCGCCCGCTTCTCGCCCTCGGCCTCGCCGGTGCCCATCATCGCCTTGCCCATCTCGCCCATAACCGTGCGGATGTCGGCGAAGTCGAGATTGATGAGGCCGGGCATGACCATGAGGTCGGTGACGCCGCGCACCCCCGAATGCAGCACGTCGTCGGCCATCTTGAACGCGTCGGCAAAGGTCGTGCGCTCGTTGGCGATGCGGAAGAGATTCTGGTTCGGAATGATGATCAATGTGTCGACAAACTTCTGCAATTCCTCGATGCCGGTGTCGGCGCTGCGCATCCGATGACTGCCCTCGAAGTGAAACGGCTTCGTCACCACGCCGACGGTCAGGATCCCCGATTCGCGCGCGATGCGTGCGATCACCGGAGCGCCCCCGGTGCCGGTCCCTCCGCCCATGCCGGCGGTGATGAACACCATGTTGGAGCCGCTCATCGCATCGAGGATGTCGTCGAGCGCCTCCTCGGCGGCGGCCCGTCCGACATCGGGCCGTGAGCCGGCGCCGAGCCCACGGGTGACGCCGATCCCCATCTGGATCTTGCGCGGTGCGCTCGATTGCAGGAGCGCCTGCGCGTCGGTGTTGCAGACCACGAACTCGCAGCCGATCAAGTTCGACCGGATCATATTGTTGACGGCGTTCCCCCCGGCGCCGCCGACCCCGACCACCGTAATGCGGGGTTTCATCTCGTGCTCGTCTCTCGGGATGCTCAGATTGATCATGCGGTCCCCCTCCACTGCTGTGCCCCTAACGATACCCGGTCCGGTCCGGGCTCCCCCCTCGCTGGCTCACGCTGTGGCCGGGCGAGCAACAAACCGAATCTGCCTCAAAAATTGTCCTTCAGCCAATGCCCCAATCGGCCGAGAACACCCCATCGCGAGCCTTGCGGGCGGCGCCTTACCCGCGAGACCTCGGCGCGCTCGGACAAGGCGAAATGCAATAGCCCCGCGGTCGTCGCAAAGGCCGGACCACCGGTCGCCTCGGCGAGACCCGCGACCCGCTGCGGCCGCCCCATCCGCACCTGTTTATCGAGGATCAGTGCAGCGAACTCGCGCGTCCCGTGCAACTGGCTGGCCCCGCCGGTCAACACGACACGCCGGCCGGCGACCTTGTCGAAACCGCTCGCCTCGAGCCGATTGCGCACCAGCTCGAAAGTCTCCTCGATGCGAGGCGCGATGATGCCGACGAGCAGGGATTTCGGCACATGGTTGACGTGCCCCTCGTCTTCCTCGCCGATTTGCGGGACGGCGATCATCTCGCGCTCGTCGGTGCTCGCGGAAATCGCGGTGCCGAACAATGTTTTCATGCGTTCGGCATGGGCCACCCCGGTCGAGAGCCCGCGGGCGATGTCGTTGGTGACGTGCATGCCGCCGACCGGGACGTAATCGGCAAAAATCAAATTCCCGTCGAAGAACACGCCGATCGTCGTCGTTCCGCCGCCCATGTCGATAACGGTGACGCCGAGACCGATCTCGTCCTCCACGAGGCAGGAGAGCCCCGAGGCGTAGGGGCTGACAACGAGAGCCTCGACCTCGAGATGCGAGCGCCCAACGGCGGCGGTGTGGTTGCGCACGCTGGCTGCGCTCGCCGTCACCACATGCATGTTGACGCCGAGCCGCTCGCCGAGCATGCCGCGCGGATCACGGATGCCGCGGCTGTCGTCGACCGAAAACCCCACCGGGACGGAATGGATGATCTGACGATCACCCGGGTCGCGCATCACATAGCCGTGCTCGAGCACCCGCCGCATCTCGGCATCGGTGATCTCGCGTCCGGTGATGCCGATCTCCGCCTTGATGATCCGTGAGGCGGAGAAACCACCGGACAGGTTCGCTACCACCCGCTCTATCGTCTCGCCCGCCATCTCCTCGGCGGCGTGCACCGCATTCAGCACGGACTTGCCGGTCGCTTCCAAGTCGACAATTCCGCCGTTGCGCACGCCGCGCGAGATCTGATGGCCGATCCCGAGAACGCGTGGCCGATCGTCCTCGACCCGCGCGATAAAGCAACAGATCTTGGTCGTGCCGATATCGACGGCCGTGATCAGGCTGCCGCGCGGCCGGTTGGCCGGTCTGCGGGATTTCGGCTGGTCATCGGCTCGGGTCTTTGCCGCTTTCTTGGCGCGGGGCGGCGCTTCATCCAGTGTCGTCATGTGTTCTTCGCCGAGGGGCGTCCCTTCTTGGTTGTCGGCGATGTCGGCGCTTCCTTCGGCACTTCCGGGTTAACTCGGAGAACGAGCCGGTCCGGCAGCCGCACATCCACGGTCTGCACGTCGCGTTTCAGGATGGCGTTCGACCGCTCGAGGCGGGCTAGCTGGGCCCACGCGCCGGCCGGCGCGTCGGCCGGGAGGAAGACATCGATCGCGTTGTCGATGCGCAAGTTCCAGCGGCGGTCGCCAACCCGGATCGCGGCGCTGACGCGAGCGGCGAGCTCGGGCTCGGTCGCCAGCATGTCGAGCAGTTCCGCGGCATGTCTCGCGGCACCTTCGCCGACGACAAGCGGCAGCTTGGCGAAGCGGTCGAGTCGGGTCACCGGGATCACGCCGCCCTCGCGATCGATCAGCTCGAGTTTACCCCCGTGCTGCCAAACGGCCAGCGGTTTGCGCTCGACGAGACGGATGTAGAGCGTGTCCGGCAGGCGGCGCTCGACGACCGCGGAGCGAACCCATGGCAATGTCTCGAGCTGCTCCTTGGCCCGCCTGGGGTTCATGGCGAGAATCGGCGTGCCGGGGCCGGCGCCGAGCGCGGCGAGGATCGTGTCGCGATCTGTCGTCTCGCGTCCTTCGACTTTGACGTCGGTCACGACGAGGCCTAGCCGCGCGGTGCCGTCGAGCATCCGGTCCGCCGCATACTGTAAGGTCCTTTGGCCGAGCGGCGAGCGGCTCAGCTCGGCGGCTGCGTAGAGCCCGCCCGCCAGCAAAACCGGGATCCCGACCCACAAGCCGAAACGGAGGAGGAAGCCGGAGACGCGGCCGCGTCGCGGACGTCGCGGCGCCGGTCCTTTCATCCGTCGCACGACGCGTTCTCCACCATCCAGGCAACCAGCTCGTCAAAGCCGATGCCGACATGACGGGCGATGTCGGGCACCAGCGAGGTCGGCGTCATCCCGGGTTGCGTGTTGACCTCCAGCAGATAAAGACGGCCGCAGCCTCCGGGCGTGTCGTCGTAGCGCAAATCGGCGCGGCTGACGCCGCGGCAGCCGAGCGCGCGATGCGCCCGCAGACCGATGTCCAGCGCCTCTTCATACACAGACCGCGGAACCGGCGCCGGCGTCAGGTGATCCGATCCACCCGCCGCGTATTTCGCTGTGTAGTCGTAGAAGCTGCCGCGCGGCACGATCTCACAGGCGCCGAGCGCCCGGTCTCCCATCACCGCCACTGTGAGTTCCCGACCGGGAACAAAGCGCTCGACCAGCAATTCGGCGCCGTAGCACCACTCCCTCACCTCCTCGCGCCAGGAATTGTCGTTGATCCGGACGATCCGGACGCCGACGCTCGATCCCTGATTGGTCGGCTTGACGACAAAGGGAGCCGGCATCGGGTCGCTTTCGACCAGGCTTTCCCGGCTGGCGACCACGCCTTCCGCGACCGGCAGGCCGGCATCGCGGAACACGGCCTTCGCCGTCGGCTTGTGCATCGCCATGGCCGAGGCGAGGACGCCCGAATGGGTGTAGGGGATCTGCAGCATCTCAAACACGCCCTGCACCGTGCCGTCCTCCCCGCCGACGCCATGCAACGCGTTGAAAATAAAGTCGGGGCGCGGTTCCAGCGCGCGCATCAGGGCCGGCAAATCATGCCCGACATCGATAACCCGCACCTCGTAGCCGCGGTCCACCAGCGCCTTGGCGCATTCGCGCCCGCTCGACAGCGAGACCTCGCGCTCGGGCGACCACCCGCCCATCACCACCGCCATGGATTCCCGCTTTCGCGGGAATGACGAAACCATGTGCTGAATGTCTGGAAGCGGGGAACCGAGGCGCTCGATCTCCCACTCGAGCCAGGTCCCTGAGATGTCATGGACGCGCCGCCTGACCTCTTCGCCTAGCCCCTCGAGATCGGCCGCTGTGGCGGTGCCGGTGTTGATCAGGAAATTGGTGTGCTGCTGTGAGACCATGGCCCCGCCGCGGACGAGACCGCGACAGCCGGCGGCGTCGATCAGGCGCCACGCGCTGTCGCCGGGCGGGTTCTTGAATGTCGAGCCGCCGGTACGGGCACGCACCGGCTGCGTCGCTTCCCGCGCGGCGCGGATCTCGTTCAGGCGATGCGCAATCGCAGCTCGATCACCCGGCGCGCCGCGTAGCCGCGCTTCGAGAAACACCCAGGTTGGATCGATATCGCTGTGGCGGTAGGAAAGCCGCATCGCCCGGCTGTCAACCGTATGAGTTTTGCCGGTGCGGTCGAGTGCGATCGCCGAAACGAGCGCATCCTTGATTTCCCGGCCATAGGCTCCGGCATTCATTCGCACACTGCCGCCGATCGAACCGGGAATGCCCGAGAGGAATTCGAGCCCACCCAACCCCGCATCGGCCGCGGCGAAGGCGACAATGCGGTCGAGAGCCGCGGCGCCGGCGCGGATTTCATCACGCTCGATTTCGACTGCCGCGAACCCTCGCCCCAATCGGATCACGATGCCAGTAATGCCGCCGTCGCGCACGAGGAGGTTCGAGCCTACCCCGATGGCGGTCACCGGAGCATCCGCTGGGACGGCGGATAGAAAAGCAATGAGATCGGCGGCATCAGCGGGGCGGAACAACACCTCCGCCGGGCCCCCGACGCCAAACCAGGTCTGCTTGCCGATCGCCGCGTCCGCGGTCAACCGGCCGCGTACCGGAGGGAGCTGTGCAATCAATGCGTTCATGCGAGGCGGCTCGGCGATTGCAGCGCCGCGAGATCGGCCGGCAAACTGTTCGCCCAGCCGGTGATCGAACCCGCGCCTAGACACACCACCATGTCGCCAGGGCGCGCCATCTCCCGGATCATCGAAGCGAGCTCGTTCGGATCGGCCAGCGGGCGGACGTTGCGATGACCGTGCTCGACCAATCCGGCAACCAGAGCGTCGCGGCTGACGCCTTCGATCGGTGCCTCGCCGGCGGCGTAGATGTCAGCAACCAGAACAACGTCAGCGTCGTTGAAGCAGGTGCAGAACCCGTCGAAAAGATGCGACACGCGCGTGTAGCGATGCGGCTGGACGACGGCGATCACCTTTCCGGCGACGATCGCACGGGCCGCCTTGAGAACCGCCGCGATCTCGACCGGGTGGTGACCGTAATCATCGATGACGGTCACGCCGTCCCACTCGCCGGTTCGCGTAAATCTGCGCTTCACGCCTTTGAAATTGCGCAGCGCGGCGCGCAAAGCGTCGTCGCCGAGGGCCATGGCTTCGGCGACTGCCGCAGCGGCCAGCGAGTTCTGCACGTTGTGACGGCCGAACATCGGCAGGAAAAGGTCCGCTATCGTGCGTCCCCGATCCGCCAGCCTGTCGGAGATCACAATGTCGTATCGAGCGCCGTCGCGTCCGAGTTGGACATCGACGGCACGGATATCGGCCTGCGGGCTGAACCCGTAAGTGAGGACCCGCCGGTCGGACAGCTTAGGGATCATCTGCTGCACCACGGGATGGTCGATGCAGAGCGCGGCAAAACCGTAAAACGGGATGTTGCCGACAAAATCCTCGAAGGCTTGGCGCAGCGCGTCGAAGCTTTGGTAAAAATCGAGATGCTCCGGGTCGACATTGGTGACAACCGCTATCGTCGCCGGCAGCCGGGTAAATGTGCCGTCGCTCTCGTCGGCCTCGACGACCATCCAGTCGCCCGCTCCCAGGCGCGTGTTGGTCCCATAGGCATTGATGATGCCGCCGTTGATCACGGTCGGGTCGAGCTGCGCCGTCTCGAGCAGCGCGCCGATCATCGAGGTCGTCGTCGTCTTGCCGTGGGTTCCGGCGATCGCCAGAGACCATTTGAGTCGCATCAACTCGCCCAACATCTCGGCGCGGCGCACCACCGGGATGCGGCGCACCCGGGCGGCGATGACCTCGGCGTTCTCCGGTTTGACGGCGGACGAGATCACGACGACCTCGGCAGCCCCGAGGTTCTCGGCTTCGTGCCCGACGGCCACCGGAATTCCGAGATCGATGAGGCGCCGAACATTGGCGCTGTCGGCCAGGTCGCTGCCCTGTACCCGATAGCCGAGGTTGTGCAATACCTCGGCGATGCCGCTCATCCCGATCCCGCCGATGCCGACGAAATGGATGGGTCCGATCGATCGCGGCAGGGCTCTCATGCCGCACGTCCTTGCGGCCTCGAGCCGAGACCGAGCTCGATGGCGAGCTGCGCAAGATCGCGCGCCGCGTCGGGCCGGCCGAAATCGCGGGCGCGCTGAGCTGCGCCGCTCAATGCCGCCGGGTCAGCCAACAGATTTTCGAGATAAAGAGCGAAGGTGTCCGGGCGCAACTCCGGCTGCGCAACGACCCACCCCGCTCCGGCCTCGGCAAAGGCTCGCGCGTTCGCGGCCTGGTGATTGTCGGTGGCGTAGGGGTACGGGATCAGAACAGCGGGCCGGCCGATCGCCGCAAGCTCGGCCACCGTCGAGGCGCCGGCGCGGCAAATTGCCAGATGCGCTCGCGCCAGCCGTTCCGGAACATCGGTAAAGAAGCTCTGCAGCTCCGCCTGAATGCGATTTTTGCGGTAGATCGCCTCGGCGGCGGCAAGATCCTCCGGGCGCGCCTGATGGCTGACCCGCAAATTTTCGCGCAACCGCGTCGGCAGCGCTGCCAGCGCCGGCGGCACGGCCTCGCTCATGATGTGCGCGCCCTGACTGCCGCCGAGGATCAGCAGCTCGATCGGGCCGCCGCGTTGCGGCGCCTTGTACTTGGTTCGGGCGAGTGTCAGCACCGCCGGCCGGACCGGGTTCCCGGTCCGCACGGCACGAGCACGGTCGGCGGGGCGCAGACCAGCAGGGGCTGGAAAGCCGGTCGCGATGCGCCGCACGCGCGGCGCCAGAAGCCGATTGGCGCGGCCGAGCACGGCGTTTTGTTCGTGGATTGCCGTCGGCAGACCCAGAGAGACCGCCGCGAGCATCGTCGGGATCGATGCATACCCCCCGAAGCCGATGACGCAGGCCGGGGAAAGCCGGCGCAACAAACGGCGCGCCTGCAACATCCCCAGCGCCAGCTCGGCGAGCGCGTGAGCAGTTTGCGCCGCTCCACCCCCCAATTGGGCGGCACGCACATGGTGCGTCTCGATTTCACCAGCCCGCCCGGCGAAAGTCTCGGCTCGTGCATCGCTGAGGAGATGCACCTTGCTGCCGCTGCCGAGCAGCTCGGTTGCCAGCGCCTCGGCCGGGAACAGATGGCCGCCGGTGCCGCCGGCGGCGAGCACGAAGGACGCACTCACAGCTCGCTTCCTCCGAGTCGGCGCCGCGTCAGCGCGAGCATCATCCCCATGCCGAGCCCGAGCGCCAGCATCGATGATCCGCCATAGGACAGGAACGGCAAGGTCATGCCTTTGGTCGGGATCAGGTGCAGGCTGGAAGCCATGTTTATCGCCGCTTGCAATCCGAACTGGACGAGCAGGCCAGTCGCAGCGAGCAGCACGAAGAGGCTGCCTTCCTGCGACATTCGCGAAAATCCGCGGAGCACGATGAACGCGAAGAGGGCGACGATGACGAGGCAGACGACCACTCCGAATTCTTCCCCGGCAACGGCGAAGACAAAATCTGCATGCGCGTCGGGGAGGACGTCCTTCACCGTGCCTTCGCCCGGACCGCGCCCCCATAATCCGCCATTGGCAAAGGCTTCGATCGAGCGGTTCACCTGATAACTGTCGCCCGTCGAAGGATCCAGGAAGTGGTCGACCCGGACCCTGACATGCGGCAGGTACATATAGGCCCCGACCAGTCCGCCGAGACCGGCGAGAGCGCCCGCCGCGACCCAGTAGAGCCGCATCCCGGCCATGAAGAATTGCGCGAACCATACCGCGGCCACGACTGCCGCCATGCCGATGTCCGGTTGCTTTATCAACATCGCGACGACGACGAGAAACAGCGCCAGGCAAATCAAATTGCCGGGAAAGCGGGGGCGCAACTTCTGCTCCGCAAACAACCACGCGGCGACGACGGCGAACGTCGGCTTGATGAATTCAGAGGGCTGCAGCGACAAGCCCGGGAAATTGATCCAGCGCCGCGCGCCCTTGATCTCGACGCCGATGACGAAAGTCAACGCGAGCAGAACAAGCGAGATGCCGAAGCCGATCACCGCGATGCGGCGGATGGTGCGGGGCGGCTGGAGCGAGACCGCGAGCATGAGGCCCAGCGCCAACGGCAGCATCGCCAGATGGCGGCGGACAAAATGCAGCCCGTCATAACCGATCCGCTCGGCCACCGGAGGGCTTGCCGCCAAGCTCATCACGACCCCGAAGCCGATCAGCATGCCAAGCGCGGCAAGGCTCCAACGGTCGACCGTCCACCACCAACGCGCAACTTGGCTCTGATCGATCCGCGCGAATCTCATTGGTGGCTTGCCCCTCACCCTCCCGCTGGCGCGGGCCCATCCCCGCTTGCGCGAGGCGAGGGGCTCAGCGCACAACTCTCCCTCCCCGCTTGCGGGGAGAGGGTCGGGGTGAGGGGCCTATCGCCGGCCGAGATCGGGTCCATGCCTAGCGCACCTTCAGGGTGGCGAGGCCGGCAATCGCCAAGATCCAGGCGATGATCCAGAAACGGATGACGATCGTCGGCTCCTCCCAACCCAGCTGCTCGAAATGGTGGTGCAGCGGCGCCATTCGGAACACGCGCCTCCCGGTCATCTTATAGCTCGCGACCTGGACGATGACGGATATCGCTTCGAGGACGAAAAGACCGCCAATGATGGCGAGAACCAGCTCGTGCTTGGTGACGATGCTGATCGTCCCGAGCGCGGCGCCGATCGACAATGATCCGGTGTCGCCCATAAAGACCATGGCAGGCGGGGCGTTGAACCAAAGGAAACCAAGGCTCGCCCCGACCATGGCACCGCAGAACACGGTCAGCTCGCCCGCCCCGACGACGTGATGGATCTGCAGGTAATTGGCAAAAACGAGATTGCCGGCGAGATAGGCGATAACGGCGAAGCAGGCCGCCGCGATCATCGAAGGAACGATCGCCAGCCCGTCGAGGCCATCGGTCAGGTTGACCGCGTTCGAGGCCCCGACGATGACAAACGCGCCAAACGGCACAAAGAACCAGCCGAACGCAAACAGCAGGTTCTTGAAGAACGGAACTGCCAGAGCGTTCGACAACCCACCCGGCGCTACATAGGCAATGGCGATGCAGGCAGCGGCGGCGAGCACGAATTCGAGGGCGAGCTTGGCCCGGCCCGAGAGCCCGCGATGCGAGTTCCGCGTCAGCTTGCGGTAGTCATCGAAGAAGCCGATCAGCCCGAAGCCGGTCGTGGTGAGCAGCACGATCCACACGTAAGCATTGGTCAAATCCGCCCATAGCAATGTCGAGGTCGTCAGCGCAATCAGGATCAGGAAACCGCCCATCGTCGGCGTTCCCTTTTTGCGCAACAGGTGGCCATTCGGACCGTCCGGGCGAATCGGCTGGCCGTTCGACTGCTTGCGCCGCAGCCACAGGATCAGGTGCGGGCCGAGGATAAAGCTGATCAGCAGCGCGGTGACGACCGCCCCTCCCGAGCGGAACGTAATGTAGCGGAACAGGTTGAAGAATTGGAATTGGTCCGCGAAAGGATAAAGCAGCGGGTACAGCATCGGTTCACGTCTCTGGCCGAGATGATTCGGCCGATTGCGCGCGCAATAGCTCCATGACGCGGCTGACGCGCACGCCGCGGGAGCCCTTGATCGTCACGACATCGCCGGGTTCGAGAAAGCGCAGCAACGCCGGCATAGCATCCTCGGGCGACCGCCATAACCCGCCTCGTTTCCCGGCAGGAAGAACCTCATCGAGCGCGGCAATGGCCTCCCCGATCAGAAAGATGCGCTCGACCTGGGCTGCGGCGAGTGGTTCGGCGAGCTCACGGTGCAGTCGCTCGGATGCGTCCCCGAGCTCGAGCATATCGCCGAGCACCGCCACACGCCGTGCGCCGGCTGCAGGCTCGGTGGCGGCGAGTACCGCCAACGCAGCGCGCATGGATGGCGGGCTGGCGTTGTAGCTCTCGTCGATGATAGTCAAGGTGCCGCCCCGCCAGGCGAGTTGGTGGCGGCGGCCGCGGCCCGGCAGCGGTTGGAACCCGGCCAGCGCCTCAGCGGCGCGCTCAACAGCGGCGCCGGCGGCTTGCGCTGCAGCCAGCACCGCGAGCGCGTTCATGACCCAATGCCGGCCCGGGACCGGCACCCGAAACCTGAGAGGGTTGCCGCCGACCACCGCCTCGACCGTGCTGCCGCGCGGATCGAGCACGCAATCGACCAGGCGCGCGGCGGCTTCCGGATGGGCTCCAAAGCCGAGGATCTCGACGGCGCCGGCGCGCTTCGCGGCCGCAGCCAATCTGAGGTAATGCGGGTTGTCGCGGTTGAGAACCGCGACGCCGCCGGGTTCAAGGCCAAGAAAGATCTCGGCCTTGGCATCGGCAATCGCCTCGACCGAGGGGAAGAAGCCGAGATGCACCGGCTCCACTGTCGTGATCACCGCGATATGCGGCCTCACCAGCCGGGTAAGGCTCGCGATCTCGCCGGGATGGTTCATGCCGAGCTCGAATATCCCGTAACCAGCTTCCGGTGGTAAACGGGCGAGCGACAAAGGCGCGCCCCAATGGTTGTTGTGCCCGCCGGCCGAGGCATAGGTCGGGCCGGAGCTGGCGAGCGCCAGCCGCAACGCCTCCTTCGTCCCGGTCTTGCCGACACTGCCGGTTACCGCGACAATCCGGGCTCCGCTGCGGTTGCGCCCTGCCGCGCCGAGCCCGGCGAGACCGGTCAGCGTGTCGGCGACGCGGAGCAGTGGCGACAACGCCGGAAGCTGCGGGATTTCTCGGTCCACCATTGCCGCCGCGGCACCCCGCTGAAGCGCAGTCGCGACAAAATCGTGTCCGTCGTGGTTGGGGCCGCGCAGCGCCACGAACAGGTCGCCCAAGGCCAGGCTGCGCGTGTCGATCGAGGCTCCTGTCGCGGCCCAGTCCGTTGTACTCGACCCGCCGGTCGCGGCCGCAGCGTCAGCGGCGGTCCACAACACGGTCATCAGCCGGCCCGCCGATCGGATGACGGCCGGGACTCAGCCGCGAGTTCACGCGCGATTGCGGCATCGTTGAAGGGATATGTCTCGGTGCCGATGATCTGGCCGGTTTCGTGCCCCTTGCCGGCGATGACCAGGAGGCCGCCCGGCTCCAGCTCGGCAATAGCCGTCGCGATCGCCTCGCGGCGGTCGCCGATCTCGATCGCGTTCGGCGCCGCCTCGAGGATCGCGCGCCGGATCTCGGCGGGCGGCTCGGTTCGCGGATTGTCGTCGGTGACGTAAACGCGGTCGGCCAAGCGGGTCGCCACCTCTCCCATCAACGGACGCTTGCCGGCGTCG
>VAZT01000573.1 GCA_005884825.1 Alphaproteobacteria bacterium | reverse complement strand
TCGTATTCTTGGCAAACGCGCGCATTGATTGATAGGGTCGGGCGGATCGCGAGCTGCGCGAACAGCTCGAAAAATCGCCACACGCCGACCCGCATTCCGTATTCGTGCCACGCCCAGTTCGGCACGTCCGGCAGCAACACTTGGCCGGTCGGCGCCGGCAACACCTGCCGCGCCATCTGCCGCGCGATGTCCCAGAATTCAAGGTTGACGATGGTCCAGACGACGAGCCGGGCGCGGTTGGGCAAGACGAGCGGCGGCCGGTCGACAATTGCCGAATAGGCGCAGCGTTCACGCGGGATCATAATGACCTCCCGATCGTTACCAATCGAAGCATAACCCTTTTGGGTGGCGCGGCGATTGGCCACCCGGTGCAATCCTGCAAACCAGCGGTGCAAAGTCTACATTCCCCAAAGGCTGCGCGCGGCTTCACCCTCGGGTAGAGCGATCGCGCCGCAGAGGTGGGCTAGAACAGGGGAGCCGATGAGATCACAAAATTTCCGTGGGAATGTCTTTGTCGCAAATTTGCCGCCAGAGATTTCCGACGAGCAGTTGGCCGAGGCTTTTGACGCTTTCGGGATCGTGTTGAGCGCCACGGTGGCTCACGATCCAGCGACCGGAAAGCGGCTGCGCTACGGGTTTGTCGACATCGCGACCGAGCGCGCGGCAAAGCTCGCCGTCGCGTCGATGAACGGCGCGGCAATCGACGGGTACAACCTCGATGTGCGGATCAGCGAGCGTCCGGTAACGGCCAACAAACCGCGTGCCGCCCCCCGGGCCGCCGGTGCGCCGCAGCGCTCGCCGCGCCGCGTGATGTCGCGGCCCAGCGACGATGGCAGCGAGAGGCCGGGCACCCTCACTCCGCGCCCGCAACCGAGAAAGCAGCCATCATTTCAGGTGGAGCGCCGCTCGCTGCCGCGCCGGTCCGGTTAGCCCAGCTCCAGTAACCGTATTCTCGTTGGCGAGCGCTATAGGTTGGACCAGCTGATCGGCGCGTAATGCCCGTTCTTGCCGGAATTGTCCCACCGCATTCCGTGATCGGTGAAGGTGCTGCCCGGCCTGCCGACCGCGAGAGCCAGCCTGTCGGGCGCGATCGGATGGCCGGCCGACGCCCAGATTTCCTCGTTTTCACGCAGGCTAGGCAGCGGCTCGACCGACATATTCATGACACCCGGAATCTCGGCCGAGCGGGTCTTGCCGGTCACCCGGTACATCATCGGGACCTTCTTGACACCGAGATTTGTGGCGATCAGCGGGGCAAAAGCTGCCATCGGCCCGCCCTCCGCACCGCCGAAGACGGCCCCCAAAGCCGCCGCCTGCTCGTCGCTGGCGCGCTGGTCGATGTAGATGGCGATTGTCCAATTGCCGTCGGCCATCGGGCCGGGAGTGTGCGCGATCAGGGCCAGGTTGAGGTCGTCGAGCGCGACCGTGCCGTAATTGCCCTTATCGATGTGAAAGGCGAGCGCTACGTCGCAGACACCCTCGGTCGGGCGAGAGGTCAGCGGCGGCGCCGGCGAAATCAGGCAAGGGCAGACGACGCTGCAGTTGCAGTTTTCAAAATAATCTCCCGAAAGCTGCCAGTTTGTAGGCATGCGTGCGTCCCACCCGAAGTCAAGCCTGGCAGATAAGGTATATGCCAAAGCCCAGCATCGCAACACCGCTGGCGCGCGCCATCCACTGTTCGGCCGGGAACAGCTTCTCGACAAAGACGAAGGCGGTAATCGCGGCCATCCATACGAGGCTCATGATGCCAGCCGCGAACAAGAGCGCCATCAAGAACCAGCAGCATCCCAGACAGTACAGCCCGTGCTCCACCCCCATCCGCATTGCCGCCGCTCCGCCATCTCGCCAATGGTTGAGGACGAAGCCGAACGGTGAGCGGCAATGCGTCAGGCAGATCGATTTCAATGGGGTGAGCTGGTAAATACCTGCGGCCATGGCGACGATGGCGCCCAATACCGGGGCGAGCCTTCCCGTCGCTGGCGCAATCAGGGCAACACGTTCTAAACCCCAATCCGCGAGGGTCGCAAAGACACCGAACAGCCCCCAGACGATCAGATACCCCAACGTGAACACCATTGTGAGAACAAAAGGCTGGCCGCGCCGGCGCTTCTGGCGGTTGATCGTCGCGAAGGTCAGGATCATCGGCGCGGCGCTGGGCAGCATCATGCCCGGCATCATCGCCCACCAGATCGCCATATTGAGGGCGAAGTCGTTGGCCGTCCAAGGTGTGAATGTGACGGGCAAGGCGATGTCCATCAAACCCTCCATCGCACCCATTTGCCGATAGACGTAAAGCCACGAGAGTGCCGTCACACCGGTTCCCCTTCCTCACCAGATCGAGGTCGAGGCCAAAGCCATGCACATGCATCTCGTTGGCGCGCGCCAAGGCGAGCCGACGGCCGGCGGGATGCGCCGTGTTGTCGATGTAGAACGGCTCGCCGCTTTGGTTGCGCGAGGCGACGCCTTCGATCTCGAAAGATAGGACGCCGGGGATCACGGTCGAGCGCTTCAGCCCATCGAAATCGAACTCGATGGGCTTGTAGGCGATGCCACGGAAATCGCTGACCAGGTTTTCGCGGATGAAAGCGGGTGGGCCCCCCGCCTGCCCGCCAACGATAGTGGCCAGCGCTTGGCGTTGCGCCTCATCCGCGCGCTCGTCGACGACGCCGGCGAAGATCCAATTGCCGTCGGCCATGACTTTGCCGGAGCGGATCACCAGGGCGAACTTCAACCCGTCGAGCCTGACATTGCCGTAATTTCCGGTATCGATCCGAAACACCAGCCCCGCCGTGCAGTGGTCGTACGTCACCGGCGCCTGCGGGTTCGTGTAGATGCACGGGCACAAGTAATCGCAATTACAGCTCTCCATATACTCGCCGCGCATCGTCCATTTCTGCTCTGCCATCCTTACAGCCCGCCGGCCTGCTGTTTTTTCTCCAGGATGCGCTGGTGGAGGTTGTGCACGATCATCCCGGTCAGTCTTTGGTCATGGATGAAGAGGCGCTGGCCGATCGGGTAGGGGTCCTGCTTGGTGACCTCGAGCGGCTCCTTCAGGATCTCGTCGGGGCCGAGGCCGCGGTCGACAAAGCGCTCGATATAGCCGACCCAGTTCTCCACGATCTGGCCCTGCTCCTTCAGGTAAGCCTTCGTGCAGGGCTCGCCGTGCCCGGGGATGATCGTCTCGACATCGAGCGCCTGGATGCTTTTGAGCGCCGCGAGCCACTCCCACGGGTCGCATTCCTGCAGCCAGCTGCGGCACTTGTGAAAGACGTTGTCGCCGGTGAACACGAGCCCTTCTTCCGGCACATGGACGGAAGTCTGCGGCGCCGTGTGGCCCGGCATATGGATGATGTTGAAGGTGTGGTTGCCGACGTGCAGGGTCATCGCGTCGGTAAAGGTCAGGGTCGGCGGGTTCGCCGCCGGGTAATCCGGGTGCCCGACGAGCCAGACGCTGTCGGGGTCGGTCTCCTTGAAGCGCTCGCGTTTCTCCTCGGGCGACCCGAACGCGTAGAGGTACCGCTCGAAGCATTCCTGCAATTTGACCTGACCGACGACCTTGATGTTCGGGAAATAGGCGTTGCCCGAGATGTGGTCGCCATGCGGCTCGGTGTTGATCAGGTAGCGGATCGGCGCCTTCTCTTCCATGCGTTCGCGCCAGCGCACCGCGTCGATCGGCTGTTGCGGTGAGTCGATCATGACATAGCCGTCGCTGGTC